>NZ_CALGVK010000198.1:0-9353 GCF_937930195.1 uncultured Empedobacter sp. | reverse complement strand
TTTTTATAATTATTAATTTTTAATCTGTCCAAACTTTTGGGTGCAGTCTAAAAGTAACGCTTTTATATTAAAAACTATATTGTTGATATGCTACTATCGTCACTTCGAGTGATTTTCATTTTAAAAAAAAGAAAATAGTATCGAGAAGTTAGACGAATTTATATTTCCTCTTAGTTCTCGATAAAATTCTTATCAGAATCACACGAACTGACGAAATATATCTAATGTGCCTCTAACCAATTGGCACCAACACCAACTTCGGCAATCAACGGAACATCCATTTGCATCGCAGCTTCCATTGTTGATTTAATTAATTCAGAAACTTTTTCGATTTCATCTTTAGGTACATCAAAAATTAACTCATCATGCACTTGTAAAATCATTTTGGTTTGGTAATTTTTCTTTAATTCTTTTTGAATTTGAATCATCGCCATTTTTACAATATCCGCAGCAGTTCCCTGTATCGGTGCATTAACAGCATTTCTTTCTGCATGCGAGCGTACCACAGCATTTCTTGAGTTAATATCTTTCAAATAACGACGACGTCCCATCAATGTTTCTACAAAACCTTGATCGCGTGCAACCTCCACTTGTTTTTCGATATACGCTTTCAATGTTGGATAAGTTTCGTAATAAGCATCAATCAAAACTTTCGCTTCTTTACGCGAAATATTCGCTTGTTCTGCCAAACCAAAAGCCGAAACACCATAAATAATTCCAAAGTTTACAGTTTTCGCTTGACTACGTTGTTCACGAGTAACCTCATCTAATGCGACGTTAAATACTTTTGCTGCTGTAGATGCGTGAATATCTTCTCCTTGTTTGAAAGCTTCTACCATTGCAGGATCTTTTGACATTTGCGCAATCAAACGCAATTCGATCTGAGAATAATCGGCAGAAATAATCACATGATTTTCATCTCTCGCCACAAAAGCTTTACGAATTTGTTGTCCTTCTTCCGAACGAATCGGAATGTTTTGTAAATTCGGATTTACAGAAGACAAACGTCCTGTAGCTGCCACAGTTTGCGCATACGTTGTATGCACGCGACCCGTTTTTGGATTCACCAATTCTGGCAGCGCATCAATATAAGTTGATTTTAATTTTTGTAATTGACGATACTCTAAAATATCCTTAATAATTGGATGTTTATCTTTCAGTTTCGATAAGATCTCTTCTCCAGTTGCATATTGTCCAGTTTTGGTTTTCTTTGCTTTTGGATCTAATTTTAACTTATCGAACAATATTTCTCCTAATTGTTTTGGCGAATTAAGATTAAACTCTTCTCCAGCATCTTGGTGAATTTTTGTTTCTAATTCTCTTAATTTCGCTTCATGCTTTACAGAAAGTTCTTTCAAAAATGGAACATCTAAATTCACACCTTCCAATTCCATATCAGCCAAAACTTGCATCAACGGCATTTCAAGATCAGTGAACAATTTGTGTGTATTCGCTTTGATTAATTCTGGTTCGAAAAGATTTTTCAATTGATTCGTAATATCCGAATCTTCTACACCATATTCTGTTTGCTCCATCAACGGAACATCACGAAAATTCTTTTGATTTTTCCCTTTTTTTCCAATCAAGCTTTCGATTGAAACAGGTTGATAGCTCAAATAGGTTTCCGACAACACATCCATGTTATGACGCATATCTGGATTAATCAAATAATGTGCAATCATCGTATCAAAATTTTGACCATTTACAACAATGTCATATTTGTCTAAAACTTTGATATCATATTTTAAATTTTGACCAATTTTCGAAATAGTTTCGTCCTCAAAGAAAGGTTTAAATTCATTGATAATCGTTTTTGTTTCTTCAAAATCAGTAGAAAAAGGTATATAATATCCTTTTCCTTTTTCCCAAGAAAACGAAATTCCGACTAATTCTGCTTCCAATGCATCCAGTGAAGTCGTTTCTGTATCGAATGTCACTTCTTTTTGTTTCAGAATATTTCGCAACAAAATTTCACGACCTTTTTTTGTATCGATCAATTGATACAAATGATTGGTTGTTGAAATATCTGTGAATGCTGAATTTTGAGGAACAATTTCTTCATCCGAAGTAAAATCAAATAAGGATTGTTGTGCAGATTGATTAGAGTTTTCTTGACTTGCAATTGATATTTCTTCCTGTGCTTCCTTGATTATTCCAGATGCATCCAATCCATAAATTCTATAGACTGTTTCTAACATTCTACGGAATTCTAACTCTGTAAAAAGTTCAGTTATTTTTTCTATATCTGGCGGACAAACGGTTAAATCTTCTTCATCAAATTCAATTGGTGCATCCGTCAAAATTGTCGCTAATTTTTTGGAAAGAATTCCAAGTTCTTTATTTTCTTCAATTTTTTCTTTGGCTTTCCCTTTTAGTTTATCTGTATTCGCTAAAAGATTTTCCATCGATCCAAATTCTTTCAAATATTTACTTGCTGTTTTAGCTCCAACACCTGGTAATCCTGGAATGTTATCAACTGCATCACCCATCATTCCAAGATAATCAATCACTTGACTTGGGCTATCAATATCAAATTTTTCTTTGACTTCTTCTATTCCCCAAATCTCAACTCCTTTACCGTTTGCTGCAGGTCGGTACATTTTAATCTTATCTGTAACCAATTGTGCAAAATCCTTATCAGGCGTTACCATATAAGTTGTAAAACCTTCTTTCTCGGCTTTCTGTGCTAACGTCCCAATTACATCATCTGCTTCGTAACCTTGCGCATATAAAACAGGAATACAAAGTGCCTTTAATATTTCTTGAATATAAGGTACCGCATCTCTAATCGCTTCGGGTGTTTCATCACGATTTGCTTTATAATCTGCATAATCTACCGTACGTACAGTTGCTTCACCTACATCAAAAACAACGGCTAAATGTGTTGGTTGCTCACGACGAATAACATCGAACAATGAATTGGTAAATCCCATAATTGCTGATGTATTGAAACCTTTGGAATTGATTCGTGGATTTTTGATAAATGCGTAATAACCTCTAAAAATTAAGGCATAGGCATCTAACAAAAAAAGTCTTTTATCTAATTGATTCATTTAATAAGTTTTAAGTATTACGCCTAACGTTTTAAGTTCAACGATATTTTAATAAAAAAAACGTAGAACTTATCACGCACTACGTAAAACTAAAATTTAATATTCTGGTGCTAATTCGATCACCAAGCCATCCATTTCATCCGATAAATGTAACTGACAACCCAATCTTGAGTTTTCTTTTACATTAAAAGCTTCTGCTAACATTGCATCTTCATCTGGATTCATTTCTGGTAAAGAAATTTCTGGAGTTAAAACATAACATTGACATGAAGCACACATCGCCATTCCTCCACAAACGCCGATAGTTCCTTCTGGTGCTAATTCGTAAGCACGAACTAACTCCATTATATTCATATTCATATCTGTTGGTGCATCCACTTCGTGCGAAACACCTTCTCTGTCTATAATTGTTATTTTTATGTCTGCCATAATAGTTCTTTCAAGTAATACAAAAATACGGATTGTTTATCTTGAAAAAAAGAATATGCCTCATTGGTTAATATTTAATAATAATTTTAAATAAGTTTTGTTACGAAATCCGTATTTTGTCTACTAATTCTATAAAATTTTAAAAAATGAATGCACACGAAATAGATTATAAAATATATGGCGAAGAAATGCAATTCGTCGAAATTGAATTAGATCCACAAGAAACTGTTGTAGCTGAAGCAGGTAGTTTTATGATGATGGATGATGGCGTAAAAATGGAAACTATATTTGGTGATGGTTCGCAACAAAGTGGCGGAATTTTCGGAAAATTATTGAATGCTGGAAAACGTATGTTAACTGGAGAAGGTTTGTTTATGACGTCTTATACCAACTATGGACAAGGAAAAAAGAAAGCTTCATTTGCGGCACCATACCCAGGAAAAATTGTTCCGATTGATCTACCAGAAGTAAATGGTAAATTTATATGTCAGAAAGATGCTTTTCTTTGCGCGGCAAAAGGTGTTTCGGTTGGAATAGAATTCAACAAAAAATTAGGAACTGGTCTTTTTGGTGGCGAAGGATTTATCATGCAAAAGTTAGAAGGTGATGGAATGGCTTTTATTCATGCTGGAGGAACATTATATCGTCGTGTTTTACAAGCAGGAGAAGTTCTGAAAGTAGACACGGGTTGTATTGTAGGTTTTGAACAATCTGTACATTATGACATCGAATTTGTAGGCGGAATCAAGAATACTTTTTTTGGAGGAGAAGGTGTTTTCTTTGCAACATTAAGAGGTCCTGGAGTCGTCTATATTCAATCGTTACCTTTCAGTCGTTTGGCTGATCGTATTATCGCTCATGCACCTTCAGCTGGTGGTTCTTCTCAAGGTGAAGGCTCTATATTAGGAGGATTAGGAAGATTAATTGACGGTGATTAAATCAACTATTTATTAAACAGCTTACTAAATAATTTTCAACGTGAAACTCATTTTTTTATACAATATTTTTCTCATCATTATTTAATTTTTCACTAACTTTAATTAAATTAAAGTTCAGTTGAATAAATGCTTATTATTTATCATTCTTTTTTGTTCAAATTTAGTTTTTGGCCAAAATATAGTGTCATTTAGCAATGATCAATATAACGGAATTAATGGAGTTGTATTTTCTCCAACCAATTCCTACTTCAATCCAAATAAATGGGATGTAAATATTATTTCTGAGGATATTTTATTCAGAAATGATTACGCTTACATATCCGATCAAAATGTATTAGGTTTAATAAAAGGTGAAACAAAATCAGCCAATATCAAAGCTGGAATAAGAGGAGAAACACATTCTAACATTTTAGATTTCACAACTAAAAATACTATTTCTTATCATTTAGAAAATGACATTATGGGACCTTCCGTTTCTTTTAAAAAGAGAATTAATAATCAAACATTTCGATTTGGTATTTTTACTCGGCTTCGTACACAAGGTTCTATTAAAGATTTAGATAATTATTTTCGTTTTAGTAATCAGAATGAAATAGAACCAAAAAATTATGCGTTTGAACCTACAAATACAAATGCAATTAATTGGGCTGAATTAGGCGTAAATGTTGCGACAAATTTATACACAACAAACACTTCTGAAGTAATTATTGGTGCAAATATTAAATATCTTTTAGGTTTAGACGGCGCATATATCAAAAGTAAAAATGCAATAAAACTTGAAGCAGAACCAACTATAACAAGTACAACTGACAATCCTGATGCAGATATTTATGCTTCGAATTATGACATAGAAGCAGGATATTCAACTAACTATGATTTTGATCGCGATAAATACATTCTTCGCAATAGAGGAAATGGAATAGGAATAGATTTAGGAATTGCATTTGTGAATAGAAGAATAAATGACGAACTATATGATTTTAAATTTTCTGTCAATTTATTAGATGTTGGTTTGGTGAAATTCAGAGGCGACAACCATCATTTCTACAATCCTTCGCAAAGAGTTCAACTTCGTAACAATCCAAATTTAGATAGAGTTGATTTTGAAAGCATTGATCAATATTTAGGTATTTTGAGCAAAGAGGTTTATGGTGATGAAACACAATCTAAAACGGGAAATAATTTTTCAATCGGTTTACCAACGAGTTTACATCTTAATTTAAGTAAAAAAATCATCGAAAATCATTATTGGAATATCAATTGGATACAACGAGTTCCTGTATTTGAAAATAGTTTGAAAAGAACAAATGTTTTGCAAACGTCTTATACCATACAAAAAGATGGTTTTGGAATAGGTCCTTCTCTTTCTATCTATGATTACGAGAATGTAACCTTTGGTGGTTATGTAAGAATTGGACCGCTAATTTTGGGAAGTGACAATGCAATTCCAATCGTTTTTAAGCAGAAAAAATTGAATGCTGCCAACTTTTATTTTGGATTAAAATTTTATCCTTTTTGGGATAATGAAGCTAAAAGACGAAGTAGAGAAGAATGTTTTTGTGATTAATAAAAAAACCTTCTACACGATGTGTAAAAGGTTTAAAAAATATTTCTATAAAATTTTTATTTCATTTAATCAATTGCTTTAACAACTGCTTTTTCGGCTTCTTTACGTGTTCCGTCAAAACCATCTACACCAGAAACTGTTGTGTATTTTAACACAAATTTTTTACCTGGATTCATTCGATTGTAAACAGATTGACACATTAAAGTTGCTTCGTGGAAACCACATAAAATTAATTTCAATTTTCCTGGATAGGTATTAACGTCACCAATCGCATAAATTCCTTCGATATTTGTTTGATAATCTAATGCATTATTTACTTTGATCGCATTTTTCTCAATCTCCAATCCCCAATTCGCAATCGGTCCTAATTTTGGAGAAAGTCCAAATAATGGAATAAAATAATCTGTTTCAATTTCAAAAGTTTCACCTTCTTTTTCGATTACCAAATTTTCTACTTTTCCATCACCTTTTATTCCAGTAATTTCAGCAGGAGTTATTAGATTAATTTTACCCGCTTTTTTCAATTCAATAACCTTATCAACAGAATCTAATGCTCCACGGAATTCATTACGTCTGTGAACTAAAGTTACTTCTGCAGCAACATCAGCCAAGAAAATCGACCAATCCAAAGCAGAATCTCCTCCACCTGCAATCACAATTTTTTTGTCGCGAAACAATTCAGGAGTTTTTACAAAATACTCAACACCTTTCTCTTCATAGTCTGCAATGTTTTCAATCATTGGTTTACGAGGCTCAAAAGAACCTAATCCCCCAGCAATTGCAACCGCTTTTCCGTGAACTTGTGTTCCTTTATTAGTCGTCACAATGAACGTTCCGTCTTCTTGCTTATCAATTGTCGTTGCTTGCTCATTCAAAGTAAAACCTGGCTCAAATTGTTTAATTTGCTCCATCAAATTATCAATCAATTCACCTGCACCAACAGAAGGATAACCAGGAATATCAAAAATTGGTTTCTTAGGATACAATTCCGTTAATTGTCCTCCTGGTTGAGGAAGTGCATCAATAATATGACATCTCATTTTTAATAAACCTGCTTCGAAAACGGCAAAAAGCCCTGTAGGACCAGCCCCGATGATAACTATATCTGTTTGAATCATTTTTTAAGATTTTATTTAGAACGCTACTAAATTGAATGCAAATTTAATGAATTTGAATAGATTAATCGATGATTATCATCAGAAGTCCAATAATATTTAATGAAAATAAAAAAGACAAATTCAATTGTGAATTTGTCTTTGAAGTTGTAGCGAAGAGCAGAATCGAACTGCCGACCTCAGGGTTATGAATCCTGCGCTCTAACCATCTGAGCTACCTCGCCTTGTTTTTGGTGGTGCAAATATAAGAGGTTATTTTCGATTAAAACAAATCTTTTTTGAAATATTTTTAATAAAAAGTAGCATAAACAGGCTAATTAATTGAAATATTGAATGTTGTTTTCGTAATTATTTTAATAATATTTTGATTCATAAAAAATCCCCAAGAAAAACTTGAGGATTTTGGTGTTTATTTCAATTTCAATTTACGCTAAAGCATTTTTGATGCGTGTCATTGCTTCTCTCAATTCATCAACAGATGCTGCATACGACATACGTATACAATTTTTCGATCCGAAAGCAGAACCCGAAACAACTGCAACCTGTGCATATTCTAATAAATATAATGCTAAATCATCTGCATTGTTTATTGTTACGCCTTTATAGGTATTTCCGAAAGTTGCTGTCACATCTGGAAACAAATAAAAAGCTCCTTTTGGCTCGTTTACTTTAAATGTAGGAATTTCTTTTGCCCAACCTAACATCAATTCGCGACGCTCTGCAAAAGCTTCAACCATATATTGAACAGCGCTAGGATCTGATTCTAAAGCTGTAATCGCCGCACGTTGTGCAATAGAATTTGCTCCTGAAGTTACTTGACCTTGTAAGGTTTCGCAGGCTTTAGCCAACCAAGCTGGCGCTCCTATGAAACCAATTCTCCAACCTGTCATTGCAAATGCTTTTGCTAAACCATTTACAGTTACGGTTTGATTATATACTTCTGGAAAAGATGCAATCGAAACATTTTTCTCTCCATAAACAATGTGTTCATAAATTTCGTCCGAAATTATAATTATATCTGGATATTTCGCTAAAACCTCAGCCAAACCTTTTAATTCCTCTTTTGTATAAACAGATCCTGAAGGATTACATGGAGAAGAATAGATTATAGCTCGCGTTTTATCTGTAATTGCGGCTTCTAATTGCATTGGTGTAATTTTGAAATCAGCTTCTAAAGCGCCTTCTACAAAGACTGGTGTACCACCTGATAACTCGACAATATCAGAATAAGAAACCCAATAAGGTGTTGGAATAATCACTTCCATTCCCTCGTCTACAATCGCTTGCAATACATTATAAATAGATTGTTTCGCACCTGTAGAAACAACGATTTGATTAGGAGAATAGTCGATGTTATTATCACGCTTAAATTTCTTACAAATCGTTTCCTTCAAATCTGCATATCCAGCAATTGGAGGATAACCTGAATAATTTTCATCGATTGCCTTTTTTGCCGCATCCTTGATAAAATCTGGCGTATTGAAATCTGGTTCTCCAATACTTAAACTAATCACATCAATTCCTTGTGATTTTAATTCTCTTGCTTTTGCAGACATTGCAATTGTTGCAGATGGTTTCAAATTTTGTAAACGCTTTGAAAGTTGCATAATATTTGTGAGTTATTTGTAGTGTAACAATTTAATAATGCGAAGATACTTTATTCTCCGTATAATTTTGTTACTTTTAATCATTAAAAATCGATAATAAAACAAAAAATTATGGCTCAAATTACATTTAAAGGAAATCCAATTCATACGGGAGGAAGTTTACCAACAGTTGGTGAAAAAGCTCCAACTTTTGCTTTAACAGCTGGTGATTTAAGTGAAAAAACATTGGCTGATTACGCTGGAAAAAATGTTGTTTTAAATATTTTTCCAAGTGTTGACACTGGAGTTTGTGCACAATCTGTACGAACATTTAATCAAGAAGTTTCTTCTGCTCCAAATACGGTTGTTTTGTGTATTTCGAAAGATTTACCATTCGCTTTATCTCGTTTTTGTGCTGCCGAAGACTTAGAGAATGTTGAAACATTATCTGATTTCAAAAATGAAGAATTCGCAAATGCTTATGGTGTAAAAATGGTAGACGGACCGTTAAATGGTTTATTATCTCGTGCTGTTGTAGTTGTTAATCCAAATGGAGAAATAGCCTATACTGAACAAGTACCAGAAATTGGTCAAGAACCAGATTATCAACAGGCATTGGCAGCAATTAAATAATCAAAATACTTATAAACAAAAAGCGTTACTTT
>NZ_CALGVK010000197.1:0-3698 GCF_937930195.1 uncultured Empedobacter sp. | reverse complement strand
GGTCTTCTAAATTCTAAACCTTGACAAGCGTACATTAATTCGATTGCTAAAATACGTTCTACATTATCTAAAACTTGGTTGAATTTTCGTCCAGAAATACTTCCCATTGAAACGTGATCTTCTTGTCCTAAAGATGTTGGAATACTATCAGCAGATGCAGGGAAACACAACGTTTTGTTTTCTGTACAAAGCGCGGCAGAAGTGTATTGAGGAATCATAAATCCAGAATTTAACCCAGAACTTTCTGTCAATAATTTTGGTAATCCATATTTTCCTTCGATTAATAAATATTGACGACGATCCGAAATGTTTCCTAATTCAGAAGCAGCAATTGTCGCATAATCTAACACCATTGCTAATGGTTGTCCGTGAAAGTTTCCACCTGAAATAGCATCTTTATCCGAAACAACGATTGGATTATCCGTAACAGAATTTAATTCGATTTCAGCTAATTCTTGTAAATGGAAAAATGCATTTCGTGACGCGCCATGAACTTGTGGCATGCAACGCAACGAATAGGGGTCTTGTACACGACCACATTCTGCATGAGAGAAAGCAATTTCAGAACCTTTTAATAAATTTCTCATACGTTCTGCAACCAACAATGTTCCTTTGAATGGGCGAACTTGGTGTAATTCTTCTTCGAATGGACGAGGCGAACCTTCGTAAGCTTCTAATGATAAAGCGCCTGCGACGTCAGCTAAATTCAATAAATATTCAAATTTCTCTAATCCGTGTAAGGCATGAGATAAGATGAATTGTGTTCCATTGATTAATCCTAAACCTTCTTTTGCGGATAAGTTTAATGGTTGTAGATTATGTTTGGCTAAAGCTTCTTTTGTCGAAACAATTGTATCGCCATCCCAAACTTTTCCTTCGCCGATTAAGGGTAAAAATAAATGTGATAAAGGAGCTAAATCTCCAGATGCACCAACGGATCCTTTTTCTGGAACAACTGGAATAATGTCTTTTTCAACCATTACTAAAATTCGTTCCACCACATCTAAAGTCACACCTGAATAGCCTTTTGATAAAGCATGTGCTTTTGCAATTAACATGGTTTTAGAAATTTCTTTCTTAATCGGATTTCCCACACCAACTGCATGACTGATTAATAGATTGTGTTGAAGTTGACGCGTTTCTGCTTCAGATATTTTTGTGTCGCAAAGAGGTCCAAAACCAGTGTTTATTCCATAAACTGTTTGTCCAGAAGCAACTATTTTAGCAACGTTTTGTTGAGATTTTAAGATTTGTTCTTTACTTGCTTCGTTAAGCTCAATTTCGATATTTCCTTCTTTGATTCCTTTGTAATCCTCGAACGAAAGAAAATCGATACCGTAAGTTTTCTTAATCATTTTTTCGATTTTGTGATACATCAAAGATAATCTTTTCATTGATTTGATAAAAGATAGAAATCATTTCAATTGAATAATTGAGGTTTGATAAGGTTTTATATGACTAACTTTTATAAATTTGCAGAAATTTTTATGTAATGTGTGATAAACATCTTCATGACGAAATGGGGGACGACCATATGTCAGCAAACTTAGAAACGCCTTTGAGAGCTGATGCATTTGAGTTGTCTGCTGAAGAAAAAGTGGAAAAGATTGAAGCGGATTTCCGTAATATCATGGAAACTTTAGGCTTAGATTTAACAGATGATAGTTTGAAAGGAACGCCAAAACGTGTTGCGAAAATGTTCGTAAAAGAGATTTTTGGTGGTTTATTACCAGAGCGTAAGCCTGGAATGTCAACTTTCGAAAATAAATATAACTACAATCAAATGCTGGTTGAAAAGGATATCGTGGTTTATTCGACTTGCGAACATCACTTTTTACCAATCGTTGGTCGTGCACATGTTGGTTACATCTCGAAAGGGAAAGTAATCGGTTTGTCTAAAATGAATCGTATTGTAGAATATTATGCAAAACGTCCACAAGTACAAGAGCGTTTGACAATGCAAATTGTGAAAGCGATGCAAGATGCTTTGGGGACAGACGATGTCGCATGTATTATTGATGCGAAACATTTGTGTGTCAATTCGCGCGGAATCAAAGATATCGAATCAAGTACAGTAACAGCTGAATTTGGTGGAGCTTTTAAAGAAAGTGAGCAATTAAGAAAAGAGTTTATTTCGTATATCGGAATGAAAACTCCTTTCAATGTTTAAAACTATAAATCCTATAAAATGGTAAAAGAAAATCAATTAAAATTACATAATTCCTTAACGGGACAGAAAGAAACATTCGAACCAATCAATCAAGATAATGTTGGAATGTATGTTTGTGGTCCAACGGTTTACAGTAATGTGCATTTAGGAAATGTACGTACATTTATGTCGTTTGATATGATTTATCGTTACCTAAAATTTTTGGGTTACAAAGTGCGTTACGTTCGTAATATTACTGATGCGGGACATTTAACAGATGACGGAAATGTAGAAAATGATCGTTTTGTAAAACAATCAAAATTAGAGAAATTAGAACCAATGGAAATCGTGCAAAAGTACACGGTAGATTTTCATCAAGTTTTAGAAAAATTTAATTTACTACCTCCAACAATCGAACCTACAGCAACAGGACATATTTTAGAACAAATTGCTTTAACAGAAAAATTAATCGATTTAGGTTTAGCTTACGAGGTAAACGGATCAGTTTATTTTGATGTAGAAGCATACAACAAAAAAGGACTTAATTATGGTGAGTTAAGTAACCGTAATATCGAAGAGTTAATCAATAACACAAGAGATTTAGACGGACAAGGAGAGAAGAAAAATCCAGTAGATTTTGCACTTTGGAAAAATGCTTCGCCTGCTCACATTATGCGTTGGGCTTCGCCTTGGGGAGATGGTTTTCCGGGTTGGCACTTAGAATGTACAGTGATGAGTACAAAATATCTTGGTGACTTTTTCGATATTCATGGAGGAGGAATGGATCTTAAATTCCCTCACCACGAATGTGAAATTGCACAAGCAAAAGGTTCTAATGGCCACGAACCAGTAAAATATTGGATGCACGCTAATATGTTGACGATGAATGGACAACGTATGAGTAAATCGACAGGGAATTACATCTTGCCAATGCAATTGGTAAATGGCGAAAATAACTTTTTCGAAAAAGCGTTTCATCCAAGTGTCGTTCGTTTTTGTTTTTTACAAGCGCATTACCGCAGTGTGTTAGATATTTCGAATGAAGCGATGTTGGCTTCGGAAAAAGGGTATAACCGTTTGGTTGAAGCCTTAAAAACGTTAGAAAATATTACACCAAAAAAAATATCTACTGTTAACATTGATGAGTTGGAAGCGAAATTATATACTGCAATGGATGATGATTTCAACACGCCAATTATGATCGCTCATTTATTTGATGCCGTGAAAATGATCAACTCAATCAAAGATAGTTTCGAAAATATTACAACAGAAGATTTAGAACGCTTGAAAGCGATTATGAATGGTTTTGTTCATGATGTTTTAGGTTTAGATACTGAAGCTGTTAATGAAAGTTCTGATAAATTAGATGGTGTTGTAAAAATGCTAATCGAAATGCGTAATCAAGCACGTGTAGATAAAAATTGGGCTTTATCTGACCAAATTCGTGATCAATTAAGTGATTTAGGAATTCAACTAAAAGATGGAGCAGAAGGTACTACTTATTCTTTTTGATAAAGCAGAATAATTTATTATTTATTAATATATAACC
>NZ_CALGVK010000196.1:0-12617 GCF_937930195.1 uncultured Empedobacter sp. | reverse complement strand
TAGTTTTGACTATTTTTTTGAATTATACCATTGGTTTGCGAACAACTGGTAAAATTTCTCCTTTTTCTAAACAGTATTTTTGAACATCTTCTGACGGAATTTGTTTGGTATAATCAACTTTCGCGACGATAAACCCTACATCTTCTAAGCGTTTGTAATAATCTAAACCATAGACACGAACGTGATCATATTGTCCAAATTTTTCTTTTCGTTCTTCTTTCGATGTTACCGTAGGATCTTCATAAGTCACATCGCGTTGATATGAAATAGGAACTTGAAAAATTCCCCAACCACCAGGTTTCATCACACGAAATAATTCACTCATGGCTTTGTGATCATCAGGAATATGTTCTAATACGTGATTACAAAAAACAATATCGAATGTATCATCTCCAAAAGGTAAATCGCAAATATCAGCTTTTACATCGGCTAAAGGCGACTCGATATCACTTGTAATGTACTCAAGGTTTTTCATTGAGCGAAAACGCTTGATAAAAGATTGTTCAGGTGCGATGTGCAAAACTTTTGCTTTTTCTGTAAAAAAAGAAGTTTCATTTTTGAGGTATAACCACATCAAACGATGTCTTTCTAACGAAAAAGTTCCTGGAGAAAGCACGTTATCGCGTTGTTTTTCGTAACCATAAGGCAACAAACTGTAATAACCTTGTCCATCTATTGGGTCTACGAAACGATTTCCTTTCATGAACCAAACCAAAACTGGACGAATAATATAACTACCTTGAATCAGTAAAGGACGAGGTAGAATATTCATGATTTTTTTTAAAAGCTTTTTCACAAAAGTTTTCTTAAGGTTTGAATAAAAATGGTTTTTCTTCGTCAGATTTGATACCTAAAGCATCGTAAATAAACTGATAAGTTGACAATAATTTTGGTTCGCCATCTACTACACAGACATCGTGCTCAAAGTGAGCCGAATATTTGTCATCGCGTGTAGTAACTGTCCAACCATCTGGGTGAAAGAAAACTTTTTCAGTTCCCATATTTACCATTGGTTCGATTGCTAATACTAAACCTTCTTCTATTTTTTTACCTGATCCGCGACGTCCATAATTAGGAACCTGAGGTTCTTCGTGCATTTTGCGACCTAATCCATGACCTACCAATTCACGCACGACACCGTAACCTTCTTTTTCACAATGTTGTTGAATGGCAAAACCAATATCACCTACGCGATTACCTTTTTTCATTTGTTCAATACCTTTGAACATAGATTCTTTTGTAACACGAAGTAATTTTTCTGTCTCAGCATCAATTTCTCCAACCGCAAATGTATAAGCATGATCTCCGTAAAAATCGTTCATATAAACTCCACAATCTACAGATACAATATCACCTTCGTGTAAAGGTTTATCGTTTGGAATTCCGTGAACAACTTGTTGATTAGGTGAGATACAAAGGTTTTTAGGGAAGTCGTACATTCCTAAAAATGCTGGATATCCGCCATTGTCGCGAATAAATTCGCCTCCTAATTTATCTAAATGATTGGTTGTAACACCAGGCACTACTTCTTTGGCTAACATACCCAAGGTTTTTGAAACCAATTGAGCGCTTAGGTACATTAGTTCTAATTCTTCTTTACTTTTTAAATGTATCATAATCCGAAAAATCCTTTTTTCTTTTTCTTCTTAGGCGCTTCTTGCCCATTAGCGTGTACATTTAATTCAATCTTTTTTGTAATGATTTGATAAACGTCACTCCAACCAGGGAAACCACCTAAATTTCTGTCGTCGATAAAGATATCGGCATTTATTTTTCTACTTTGTGTATTTTTATCAAAATCTTCTCCGTCAAAACTATTGTTAATTGCATAAAACTCAATTCCATTTTTTTTACAGAACTCTACTGCTTCGTCTAAGGCTTTTCCACTACGATATGTCCATAAGGTAAGTCTATAGCCATCGTTTTGTAATTGTTTCAATGTTTCGAAAGCAAAGATTTTTGCTTTACCAATTTCTGGATATTTGTCATCGACAACAGTTCCGTCAAAGTCAACTGCAATAATTTTATTAATCATATTTATAAGTATAAAATAGTTGGGTTATTTTTTATGAATTATAATATTTCCTGTCATTTCTGTTGGGATTTCAATTCCCATTAAAGTTAAGATTGTTGGTGCAATATCACCAAGTTTACCATGTTCAACATTCCATTCTATATTATTTTGAGCTAAAATAAATGGTACTGGGTTTGTGGTGTGTTGTGTATTCGGCGATCCATCTTCATTCATCATAAAATCTGAATTCCCATGATCTGCTAAAATAACTACATTATAACCATGTTGCAACGCTGTATTCACGATTTTTTCTGCGCAAGTATCTACCACTTCAGCCGCTTTTATTGCAGCTGACATAACACCTGTATGTCCAACCATATCTGTATTAGCGAAGTTAAGACAAATGAAATCTGCTGATTCTTTTTCTATTTCTGGTACAATTGCATTTGTAATATCATAAGCCGCCATTTCTGGTTTCAAATCGTAAGTTGCAACATCTCTTGGTGAAGCACATAATATACGAGATTCGCCTACAAAAGGTTCTTCTCGTCCGCCATTGAAGAAAAATGTAACGTGTGGGTACTTTTCAGTTTCAGCGATGCGAATTTGTTTACGTCCAGCGTTTGCAATTACTTCACCTAAGGTGTTTACAATGTTTTTTTCATCAAAAATAACATCCACTCCATTATATGTTGCATCATATTCAGTTAGTGTAATGTATTTTAGATTTAATTTATGCATCTCAAATTCAGGAAAATCGTGCTGTGTTAAAACTTCTGTGATTTCACGACCACGATCAGTTCTAAAATTAAAACAGATTACCACATCATCATTTGCTATTTTGGCTTTTGGTTGTCCTGTATCATCTGTAATAATAATTGGTTTGATGAATTCATCAGTCACCTCATTAGTATATGATGCACGAATGGCTTCTAATGGATTTGTTGTTGGTGTACCAACCGCATTTACCATTGCATCGTAGGCTAATTTTACACGTTCCCAACGTTTATCACGATCCATCGCATAATATCGACCTGTAATTGAAGCGATTTCTCCCGTTGATTTTGTCATGTGATTCATCAATTCTGTGATAAATCCTTCGCCAGATTTAGGATCAGTATCGCGACCATCTGTGAAAGCATGAACAAAAACATTTTGATTTAAACCAGATTGATTGGCTGCATCTAACAAGCCTTTCAAATGATTGATATGCGAATGTACACCACCATCAGAAACTAATCCGATGAAATGTACTTTTTTGTTATGGTCTAAAGCATATTGAAAAGCATCTTTTAAGATAGGTTCATTTTGTAATGTACCATTTTCAACTGCCATATTGATACGAACTAAGTTCTGAAAGACGACGCGTCCAGCACCTAAATTCATGTGTCCAACTTCCGAATTTCCCATTTGACCTTCTGGTAAACCAACAGCTAAGCCAAAGGTATCTAAAGTAGAATGAGGAAATTTTTCGAAACAGCTATCTATAAAAGGTGTATTCGCTTGAGCGATTGCAGAAACAGCAGGGTTTGGTCCAATTCCCCAACCGTCTAAAATCATTAATATTGCTTTGTTGTTCATTTGTTTTGTAATAATTCAGCCCAAAGATAACAATCATTGGGCTGAAAAGTTTATTTTTAATGAGGATTAATTTGCAACTTCACTGATAAATTTGATACGCATTAAACGTAATTCCTCTTCATCATAATCGTCACCAAACTCATCTAACAATGAAGTCATTGAATCCGAATCTGCATCCATCAAGAAATCATAGATTTCTTCTTGTTGGTCTTCGTCCAATACTTCGTCAATATAATAATTGATATTTAATTTTGTTCCTTGATAAACAATACTTTCCATTTCAGAGAGTAAATCGCTCATCGACATGTTTTTTGCTTCAGCAACATCTTCCAAATTCAATTTTCTATCAGTTGACTGTATAATGTAAACTTTGTGGCTTGATTTGTCAGCTACTTGTTTAATCACCATGTCTTCTGGACGAATAATGTCATTGTCTTTTACATATTGTGCAATAAAATCAACAAAATCTTTTCCGAATTTTTGAGCTTTTCCTTCTCCAACTCCATACACATTTGTTAATTCCTTAACCGTTGTTGGATATTGCATCGTCATGTCATCTAAACTCGAATCTTGAAATACTGCAAAAGGAGGAATTTGATGTTTTTTAGAGATTTTTTTACGTAAATCTTTTAATTGTTTCAATAAAACATCATCAAAGGCAATTGGAGCAGTAGACGTTTCTTCCTTATCGAAGCTACCTTCTGATAATAATTTTTTGAAATCAATATCCTCAGCAATTTCAAACGAAGTTGGCTTATTGATGAAATCTTTTCCGTCTTTGGTTATTTTTAAAACACCATAAGATTCGATTTCTTTCTCTAATAAATTATGAACAATTAATTGACGTAAGATAGATTTCCAATAATAATCTTCTTTTTCTTTTCCAATTCCGAAGAATTTTTCAGAACTTAAATTATACGATTTTGTAATTGAAGTTTCTTTTCCAACAATAACATTAACGATATCATTAAGTTTTAACTTTTGATTCGTTTTCTGAACAACATCTAATGCGATTATTGCATCTTCTTTTGCTTCTGTCATTTTCTTCGGATTGCGCATGTTGTCGTCCATATTTGCGCCTTCACCATTTTTGTCGTCAAAATTTTCACCAAAATAATGCAACAAAAATTTACGACGAGACATCGAAGTTTCGGCATAGGCAACCACTTCAGAAAGTAACTGCATTCCAACTTCTCGTTCAGCAACAGGTTTGCTCGCTAAGAATTTCTCCAGTTTTTCGATATCTTTATAATCGTAGAAAGCAATACATATACCTTCACCGCCATCGCGACCAGCACGACCAGTTTCTTGGTAATAACTTTCTAACGATTTTGGCATATCATAATGCATCACAAAACGTACGTCAGGTTTATCGATTCCCATTCCAAATGCAATTGTTGCAACAACAACACTTGCATCTTCCATCAAGAACATATCTTGGTGTTTGCTACGTGTTTTTGCATCCAAACCAGCGTGGTAAGGAATTGCATTGATCCCGTTTACTTGTAAAAGTTGAGTAATTTCTTCAACCTTTTTACGACTTAAACAATAAATGACACCAGATTTACCATCGTTTTGTTTGATAAATTTGATAATTTGTTTGTCCTGATCAACTTTTGGACGGATCTCGTAAAATAAATTCGTACGATTAAAAGAATCTTTAAATACTTTTGCACTTTGCATTCCCAAAGTTTTCTGAATATCTTCTTGTACTTTAGGTGTTGCTGTTGCAGTCAACGCAATGATTGGCGCATCACCAATTCTGTTGATAATAGATTTTAGGTTACGATATTCTGGTCGAAAATCGTGTCCCCATTCAGAAATACAGTGCGCTTCATCAATAGCAAAAAAAGAAATTTGAACCGATTTAAAAAAATCGATGTATTCTTCTTTTGTCAAAGATTCGGGTGCAACATATAACATTTTTGTTACTCCATTTTTGATATCCGTCATCACAGTTTTTGTTTCTGACTTATTCAAAGATGAGTTTAATACGTGCGCAATTCCATCATTTTCAGAAATTCCTCGTATTGCGTCTACTTGATTCTTCATTAAGGCGATTAAAGGTGAAACAATAATCGCGACTCCATCTGACATTAATGCCGGTAGTTGATAACATAAAGACTTACCTCCGCCAGTTGGCATCAAAACAAATACATCTTCTTTATTTAGTAAGCTTGTAATGATTTCGTGCTGCTGTCCTTTAAATTGGTCGAAACCAAAATATTTTTTTAGGTAAGATGTTAAGTTTTTCGAAGTGGCTTCCATCTACACAAAAGACTAAAATTAATATTATAAATTAAATAGTTCCTATATTTGATAACTCTTAAATATACACAAAATTTTGATATGTTTTATATATAATTGAGTGTAAATAAAAAAGGAGAGTAAAAGTACGACAAATTTTAAAAATAGACAATAGAAATTTTATTGTGAAAAATTCAGAAATAATACAAATTGCTCAGGAAGTTTTTAGAGAAGAAATTCTTGAGTTAGAAGCGATAGCTTCTCGTATTAGCGAGTCTTTTGTTGATGCGGTAAATGCGATATATAACACGAAAGGAAAATTGGTAGTTGTAGGAGTGGGAAAGAGTGCGCATATTGCAAATAAAATTGTAGCAACACTAAATTCTACTGGAACTCCAAGTCAATTTTTACATGCGACAGAAGCTATTCATGGCGATTTAGGTCTTGTACGACCAGAAGATGTGGTGATTTGTATTTCGAAAAGTGGAAATACACCAGAGATTACGTATTTAGCTCCGATACTTAAACAGTATGCTGCTGTTTTGATTGGATTGACTTCAAACTTGAAGTCAGAATTAGCTAAAAATTCTGACATTGTTTTGGATGTGAATATCAAAAAAGAGGCTTGTCCAGTTAATTTGGCGCCGACAACTTCTACTACAGCACAATTACTAATGGGAGATGCCTTGGCTGTTGCTTTGATGAAAATGAGAGCATTTACACAAAATGATTTTGCAAAATATCATCCTGGAGGAGCCTTAGGAAAACGACTTTTGTGGACGGTGGAAAATATTGTTGATCCAGAAAGAAAACCTTTTGTAGGGCCAGAATCTTCAATTTCAGAAGTGATCAATTCATTGACTTCGGGGCGTCATGGAATCACTGTGATTTTGGATGAAGATAAAATTGTGGGAGTTATTACAGATGGAGATTTGCGCCGAATGTTATTGAATAATGAGACATTTACACATTTAAAAGCGAAAGATATCGCTTCAATGCATCCGAAAACAATTCAAAAAACTGAAAAAGCACGCGAGGCTCTAGCAATTCTTCGTCACAATAGTATTGGTCAATTGGTCGTAGTGGATGAAGAAAATCACTATTATGGCATTTTGGATATTCACTCAATTTTAAACGAAGGAATCGAATAAGCGTATGGCAAATAATTCAACATCGAATATGTCTTTTTTGGCTCATGTAGGTGAGTTAAGAGGACATTTGGTTCGTTCAATATTATCGATTATTATCACGTCAATTGCTGTTGCACTTTATTGGGACGAGTTGGTTGAGCATGTAATTATGGCTCCGCTGAAATCAAATTTTCGGACGTTTGACATTTTTAATCAATTTGGAGAATTAACAGGTTTTGGAAAAATCTATACAGAGTCATTCGATATCTCAAAAGATTTGACCAATCTTAACCCTTCAGGGCAAATTACCTCTCAATTTTTTGCTATTATAGTTTGCGGAATTATTATTGCTATTCCCTATATTATTTTCGAAATATGGCGATTTGTAAAACCAGCCTTAAAAGAATCAGAACGCAAATATGCTGGATTTACCATCTTTGCTGTTTCTTTTTTCTTTGTATTGGGTGTGTTGTTTAGTTATTATTTATTATTGCCTTTATGTACACAATTTTTATTTACATATGACCCTTTTGGTGTAGGAAACACGTGGACTTTGCCAAGTTATATTGATTTATTTGTTCAATTATTATTATCGATGGGAGTCATGTTTTTAATGCCAATTTTTGTGTACTTCTTAACGAGTATTGGAATTTTAACTCCAACATTCTTAAAAGAGTATCGTAAACATGCTTTTATCGTTGTATTAGTGATTGCAGCAGTAATTACACCAAATGATGTATATAGTATGGTTTTAGTTACAATACCACTTTGGTTATTGTACGAATTGAGTATAATAATTTCACAATCAGTTTATAAAACTCAATTGAAAGGAAAAAGTAACGACTTAGTAAAGAATTAACAATGTTATGCTTGCATAATAAAATAAATTAGTTATTTTTACATAAAAGAAAAAGTAAACACAAAATTATGAAGATATTAGTTTGTATTAGTAGTGTACCAGATACTACAGCAAAAATCAACTTCACAGCTGACGGAAAATCATTTGATAAAAATGGGGTTCAGTTCGTTATTAACCCGCATGATGAATTTAGTTTAAATAAAGCAGTAGAATTACAAGAAAAACAAGGTGCTACTGTTACAATTTTAACGGTAGGTGATGCAACAGTAGATCCAGTTATGCGTAAAGCCTTAGCTATTGGTGCGAATGATGGAATTCGAATTGATGCTGATGCACGCGATGATTTCTTCGTTGCTACACAAATTGCAAAAGCTGCTAAAGACGGTGGTTTCGATTTGGTATTGACAGGAAAAGAATCAATTGATTACAACGGAGGTTCTGTACCAGGATTAGTTGCAGCAATGTTAGATTACGGTTTTGTAAACGGATGTATCGGTCTTGATGTAGAAGGTTCTTCTGCAAAAGCAGTTCGTGAAATTGACGGCGGAAAAGAAACTGTAGAAGTTGCTTTACCAGCTGTAATCGCAGGGCAAAAAGGTTTGGTAGAAGAATCAGCTTTACGTATTCCTAACATGCGTGGAATTATGCAAGCTCGTACAAAACAAATCAATGTTGTTGCTGCAGAAGCGACAGAAACAAAAGTTGAGGTTGTTGGTTATGTAAAACCTGCTGAAAGAGGTAATGTAACATTAATTGACAAAGACAACGTAGCAGAATTGGTAAGATTATTACACGAAGAAGCTAAAGTAATCTAATTATTCACCTAAAAAGAAATTAAAAAATGGCAATTTTTGTATACGCTGAGTCACACGACGGAAAATATAAAAAAGCAGGATTAGAAGCAGTTTCTTATGCTAAAGCTACTGCAGACGTTGCAGGAGATACTGTAACAGCAATCGTTTTCGGAAATGCTGCTGCTGACGAATTATATCAATATGGAGCATCTAAAGTAGTTAAAGTTGATAATGCAGCTTTAGCAAAATTTGATGCAAATTCTTATGCAAAAGCTTTGGCTGAAGTTGCTCAAGGAGATGTTGTGGTATTACCATCAACAAATGAAGGAGCAACGGTAGCACCAGTTTTAGCATTCAAAACAGGAGCGTCCTTAGTAACTAACGTAGAAAAAGCACCTACTGCAGTTTCTCCTTTTACAGTTGCACGCAAAGCATTTTCTGGTAAAGGAATCGAAACAGTTGCAGTTTCAGGAAAAGTAGTTGTAACAGTTTTGCAAAATGCTTTTGGAGCTAAAGAAAATGTAGTTTCTGGTTCAGAAGAGTCAGCTACAGTTGCAGTTTCTGATGCAGATGTAAAAGTAAAAGTTGTTTCAACAGACATGTATTCTTATGATAAAATTGATTTGAAAGAAGCGGATATCGTGGTTTCTTCTGGCCGTGGAATGAAAGGTCCAGAAAATTGGGGAATGATCGAAGATTTAGCAAAAGTTTTAGGAGCGGCTACAGCTTCTTCTAAACCAGTTGCAGATATCGGCTGGAGACCTCACGAAGAACACGTAGGACAAACAGGTAAAGCAATTGCACCAAATCTATACATCGCAGTTGGTATTTCAGGTGCAATTCAGCACTTAGCTGGAGTAAACGGGTCTAAAACGATTGTTGTCATTAACAATGATCCAGAAGCACCTTTCTTTAAAGCTGCCGATTACGGAATAGTAGGTGACGCTTTTGAGATTGTACCTAAATTAACAGAAGAGTTAAAAAAATACAAAGGTCAAGCTTAATCATTTTAAAGATTATAAATTCAATCCGAATCATTTAGGTGATTCGGATTTTTTTTATCTATTAAAAAAATATTAAATATTCGTCAGTTTTTCATAGATTTACGCCCAAATGGACAATTTAATTAGATTAAATATTAAGGGAATTTCTTACAGTCAAACTCAAACCGGAGCGTATGCTTTGATTTTAGAGGAAAGTGTAGGAGGAAGAAAGTTGCCGATTATTATTGGGAGCTTCGAGGCACAGTCGATCGCATTAGCTTTAGAGAAAGATATTAATCCACCTCGTCCATTAACACACGATTTGTTTGTCTCGTTAGGAAAAGAATTTCGTTTGAATGTTGATTCAATTTATATTTATAAATTAGAAGATGGCGTTTTTTATTCGAATATTGTTTTTTTGAATGAAGAGGGAGGTCGTGCTGAAATAGATTCGAGAACTTCTGATGCAATTGCATTAGCAGTTCGCTTCAATGCACCTATTTATGCCTACGAAAATGTTGTAGAAAAAGCTGGAATTCATTTGGACGTTATTGAAGAAGAAGAAAATATACGTCGCGCAGCAAATAACTTCGAAGATGATTTAGATATCTTAGCAGGTTTGGAAAGTGATTTGTCTGATATCAACGAATATGAAGGTTGGACAAAATCTGAGCTTGAAGCTGAGATGGAAAAAGCTGTGAAAAATGAAGATTACGAATTGGCAGCTCGCCTTCGTGATCAGATAGATAACATGGAAAACTAATAACTATTTCAAATAATTATGTCTGTAAAGCTTAGACTTACAATCATGAGTTTCCTTGAGTTTGCGGTATGGGGAGCATACCTTACTTCGATGGGAAATTACTTAGGATCAGTTGGCTTAGGTCCAAAAATTGGTCTTTTTTACGCGATGCAAGGTATTGTATCAATTTTTATGCCCGCCATTATGGGTATTGTAGCGGATAGGTGGATTCCTGTACAACGTTTGTTGGGATTAAATCATTTATTAGCTGCTATTTTTATGTTTGCAGCAGGTTATTATGGAATGACAGCTGGAAACAATGTAGATTTTACGACGATATTTACACTTTATTCAGTTAGTGTGGCGTTTTTTATGCCAACAATCGCCCTTTCTAACTCTACAGCTTATACAATTTTAAAACAAAATAATTTAGACACAATCAAAGCTTTTCCACCAATCAGAACGTTTGGTACAATTGGGTTTATTGTAGCGATGTTATTTGTTAATTTTTCTGGATTTAAAGACGGTGTTTTTGGGTTTAATTTTTCAAATGATCCTACATTCGTTAGTTTTCAATCCAATTATTTTCAATTCTTTGTTTCAGGAGTTTTAGGAGTTGTATTGTTTCTATTTAGCTTTTTATTGCCAAACTGTCCTATAAACAAAAGTTCAGAAAAACAATCACTTTCAGATGCATTTGGCTTGAAGGCCTTTGCATTATTCAAAGATAGAAAGATGGCAATTTTCTTTATTTTTTCAATGTTGTTAGGGGTTTCATTGCAAATTACCAATGGATATGCAAATCCGTTTATTACAACTTTTAAGGATATTCCAGAGTATGCTAATACATGGGGAGCAAGTAATGCTAATGCATTAATTTCCTTGTCTCAGGTTTCTGAAACGTTGTGTATTCTGTTAATTCCATTCGTATTAAAACGTTTCGGAATTAAAATCGTTATGTTAATGGCAATGGTAGGCTGGGTGTTACGTTTTGGATTATTTGGATTAGGTGATCCAGGACCAGGTGTTTGGATGTTTATTCTATCTATGATTGTTTATGGAATCGCTTTCGATTTCTTTAATGTTTCAGGTTCATTATATGTTGACAAGGAAACAGATGAAGAGATTCGTTCCTCGGCACAAGGAGTTTTTATGATGATGACAAATGGATTTGGGGCAACAATAGGTATGTTGATTGCACAGTATATTGTCAATCATTATGTATACAGCCAAACAGATCTGAATTTGCAATTAGAAGGATGGAGGCATTCTTGGTTTATTTTTGCTGGATATGCTTTAGTTGTAACAATTTTATTTGCAATTGTGTTCAAGTACAAACACAATCCAAACGAATTAGAAGAAGTTAAACACTAAGTTGTAACTTAAGAAATAAAATAAAAAAGCAAGAATGTTAATTCTTGCTTTTTTTTATGGATAAGAGTTTATTATTTTTCAATTCTATTATACGTCACAAACGAATAAGCATAAGGGTGTTTTTCGTCTTTCTTAAAATCTTCTCGTTTTACTTCTTCCCATTCATCCAAATCAATTTCTGGAAAATAAGTGTCAGCATCAAATTCCTAATGAACCTCTGTTACATATAAAACATCTGTAAATTCCATCGCTTGTTTGTAGATGTTTCCACCGCCAAGTATATCAATCTCATCATTTAACTTTCGAGCTTCTTCTAAGGCATTTGTTAAAGAGTTCACTTTTACAATTCCATCTGCATTCCAATTTAAATCTCTTGTGACGACAATATTGGTGCGATTAGGTAAAGGACGTCCAAGTGATTCAAACGTTTTTCTTCCCATAATGATAGGGTGTCCAGTTGTTAAATTTTTGAAATGTTTCAAGTCATTAGGTAAATGCCAAATCAAATTATTTTTTGCGCCAATAACGTTGTTACTTGCTTTTGCTACTACAATGTTTATCATAAGCTTTAAGGTAAAAAAAGCTATCCTTTTGCGAGGATAGCTTAACAAATATAATAATTTTAAAGAATTATTTCATTTTATTTATTGCTTCTTGTAATTGTTCTACTTGTTTTAGAATAGATGCCGATTTCATTGTTTTAGCAGTGTTCGTTTTAATTTGAAGTGCTTTTTCTGCCATCATCTTTATCGCTTGTCCAGCTTGTGGATTTTGCTCTTTTAAATACGGATAGTAACGAGCATACGTTTTTGCAATTTCAGCAGTTGCATCGGGTGTGTCATTATTCATAATCCAATTAAAAGCTTGTTCTGCAACTTTTCCTTTTTCTATAT
>NZ_CALGVK010000195.1:0-5217 GCF_937930195.1 uncultured Empedobacter sp. | reverse complement strand
AAACTATTCAACAACATCCAGATAATTGGCTTTGGAGCCACAAACGTTGGAAATATGCCGATTTGTAATTTTAAATATTCATGAAAACAGCAATTGCCATCTTAAATTGGAATGGAGCAAAATTACTTCCTCAATTTTTACCTTCAGTTATTAACCATTCTAAAAACGCATCGATTTATGTCATTGACAATGCGTCGACTGACAATTCTATTGAATTGTTGAAAACTCAATTTCCTGAAGTGAAAATCATTCAAAACAAAGGAAATTATGGTTTTGCACAAGGTTATAATGAAGGCTTAAAACATATTGAAGCAGAGTATTTCTGTTTACTAAACTCGGATGTTGAAGTTACTGAAAATTGGATTGATCCAATTGAAAAATTATTCAACAGCAACCAAGATATTGCGGCTATTCAACCCAAAATAGTAGACTACAAAAACAAAGAATATTTTGAATACGCCGGTGCTGGAGGTGGTTTCATTGATAAATTTGGATACCCATTTTGTCGTGGACGAGTTTTTTCTACATTAGAAAAAGACAACGGTCAATACGACGACACAACACAAATTTTCTGGGCAACGGGTGCAAGTTTATTCATCAGAAAAAAAGATTTCTTTGAACAAAATGGTTTTGATGAAGATTATTTTGCGCACATGGAAGAAATTGATTTATGCTGGCGATTAAATAATTCGGGTCGAAAAATTTACTACTGCGGGGGATCGACGGTTTATCATTTAGGTGGCGCAACATTAGATAAATCAAATCCTAAAAAATGGTATTTAAATTATCGAAATAGTTTATGGATGATGTTAAAAAATCTACCTGCAAACAAATTATTCCCAATGCTTTTTACACGTCTTTCAATGGACGGAGTTGCTGCTGTTGCGTTTTTACCAACCCAAGGTTTTCCACATGTTTGGGCAGTTTTCTTATCACATATGCATTTTTATGGAGGTTTCTTTAAGATGTACAGAAAACGTCAAAAACATCAATCAAAAAAATATTCTGACATTGGGTTATTACCTTTTCAATACTTCATTCAAAAACGTCAGTACTTCAACGACTTAAAATAATTTTTATTTTCAATAAAGGTTTAACATTTATTTAATACTCTACATTTATAGAAATTAAATTTATTCTTCATAATATTGTTTTATAAACACATACAATGAAGAAAATATTAACTCTATTTACATTCTCATTATTGGCAACAATCGCTTTTGCACAGAAACTGGAAGTAACTTACCAAGAAACTATAAATATAGACAAAGATGAATTTAAAAAGAACATGAAAGTCGAAACTTCTGGTTCAGTAAATTTACCAAGTGATTTTTATGACAATGTTTTCAAGAGTCTTTCTGAACCAAAAGATTTTACTTTAGTAATCAATGATAACGAATCAACTTATAAAAAAGTTGAAAAGATAAGTAATAATCAAGGTAATAATGGTTTTTCTGTTTCAATGAGCATGTCTGGGGGAGGAAATGGACTTTACAAAAATCTATCGACAAAAGAATTTGCAAAAAGTGTTAATCTCATGGATAAGCCTTATTTAATAAAAGATAAGCTGACTGAATATAAATGGCAATTAAGTAGAGAAACGAAAAAAATAATTGGTTTTGATGTCAAAAAAGCGACTGCAATTATTGACAGTACAAAATCTGTAGTGGCATGGTACGCTCCAAGTATTGCAATCAAAGACGGGCCTGCGATGTACAATGGATTACCAGGTTTGATTTTGGAATTAGAAATTATTAGTACTAAAAATACGAGTAATAAAGGTTTTGGAAATGTAACGATAAAAGCAACAGAAGTAAAAGAAGTTGCAGATATGAAACCTATCGAAAAACCAAAAGAAAAGAACGTAATTTCTGAAAAAGAGTTTGAAACAATGTCTAAAAAACAAATGGAACGATTTAAAAAAATGCGTTCAGAAGGTGTAGATAAAGATTAGACTTTGAGAATAAATATTTTTTGAGTCGATTAAACATTTTCACCTTTTAATTGTCTAATGACAAAATCACACAAATGAAAAAGATAATTTCAGTTTTTATTTTACTTATAAGTATTGTTTCTTTTGCGCAACAAGAAAAGTTAGAAGTTAGTTATACTTCTCGAATTATTCTACCCGACGATTTTAAATTTCAACCTCCAGGAGGTGGAAGTAGACAAATGCCAAAAGATATACAAGAACAAATGGTGAAATCGTTACAAGAACCCCAAGATTTTACCTTGACCATATTAGGCGAAGAATCACTTTATAAATTGGTGGAGAAAATTTCTAATTCGCAAGAACAAGGAATGAGAGGTTTGCGTGGTGGTAGAATGATGTTGATGAATGGAGATAACATTTACAAAAATACGTCTACACAACAGTTGTTGAAAGAACAAAACATGATGATGAAAAGTTATACTATACAAGACACTTTGCAAAATTATGAGTGGAAATTAACGCGAGAAACTAAAACAATTTTAGGTAACGAAGCCAAAAAAGCAACAGCTATTATTGATAGTATTCAAACAACAGCTTGGTACATTCCGACATTAAAATACAAAACAGGTCCTGAAAATTATTGGGGTTTACCTGGTTTAATTGCAGAGGTAGAAACAGAGATCAACAGAGGTCCCATAAGTGGTAAACGTATCATATCTTTAACGAATATTTCGACTGCAACAAATACTAAATCAATCGAAAAGCCAAAAGATAAAAATGCAATTTCGCAAAAGGAATACAACAAGTTAATGAACGATCAACGCAAACGTTTTGAAGAGATGCGAAATTCTGGCGTGAACAAACGGGATTAAATTTCCTTGAAAATTAAGCTATTTTCGTATTTAAAAACTTATATTTAATACCATATTAATCTTAAGAAATAAAATACTATGAAAGCTTTAATCATCGTGGATATGCAATACGATTTTTTGCCAGGAGGAGCATTAGCTGTTAATGAAGGAGATCAAATTATCGAACGCATCAATAAATTACAAGAAAAATTTGATTTGGTGGTCGCTACACAAGATTGGCATCCAGCAGATCATAAGAGTTTTGCTTCTCAACATCCAGAAAAAAATCCTTTTGATGTGATTGATTTAAATGGAACACAACAAGTTCTATGGCCAGATCATTGCGTACAAGGAACAAAAGGAGCTGAATTGCATAAAGATATCAATCAAAAAAAGATTAGTGCGGTTATCCGAAAAGGAATGAATCCGAATATAGATTCGTATAGTGCTTTTTTTGATGTGAATAAAAAAAATCCGACAGGGTTAAATGGTTATCTAAAAGATCACAATATTTCGAGTGTATATGTTTGTGGTTTAGCAGGCGATTTTTGTGTGTACTACACAGCAAAAGACGCTTTATCGCTTGGGTATACAACTTATATTTTAGAAGGTTCGACAAAAGCGATTAACCAAGATTCATTTGATGAATTGAAAAAAGAGTTTGCAAAGAAAGGTGGTCATATTTCGACTTATTTATTATAATCTAACAATAAATAAAACGTAAAAAATGTCACTTGGAAACCTATCTTTTTTTTGAATGACATTTTATGTTGACTAAACAATGTAATATTTTTCTGTAACATTCAACCTACTAAGTAGACTAACTATAGAAAATACAACAATTATGAAAAAAGCAATCTTAACATTTGCCTTAGGAATTCTTACAACAACAGTTTCTATCGCACAAGACAATAAAGCACAAAATATTGACGCCACTTATGTCATGGAAGTTAAAATGGATTATGATCAAACCATGAAAACTATTCCAGAAGCATACAGAGCACAATTTGGTCCTATGTTGAAAGCTGAAATTGATGGTGGAATTTTTATGACTTATTTCTTCAAAAGTAATTCTAAAAATTCAACATTTACATTAGAAGAAAAAGTAAACAATGGTCAAGGTGGTTTAGGAATTATTGCGCAACAAATGGCTGCAATGGACAATAAACCAACGTACAAAGATTTTACGGTTACACCTCATTTATACTACAAAGAAGTGGATATGGGGGTTAAACAATATTTAATCAAAGATCAGATTCCAGATTATAAATGGAAAATCTCACGCGAAAAAACGGATATCGCAGGATACCAAGCAACAAAAGCAGAAGGTGTGATGATGGACTCTATCCCAGTTACCGCTTGGTATGCACCAGCAATTCCAATCAAAGACGGACCTACTTCTTTAGCTGGATTACCAGGATTAATCATCAAAGCAGAATTTGAAGCGAATGGCGCTAAAATGATTTATACCTTAAAAGATTTGAAAATTTCGGATAAAGATTTAAAAATTGCCTTACCGACTAAAGGAGAGGTTGTAACGCAAGACGAATTTATGAAAGTCGTATTGGAAATCCAGAAAAAAGCACAAGAATTGATGGGCGGTGGCGTAGACACCAAATAATCAATGCATAAAATAAGAATTCAATCAGTTCAACTTAAGTTGAATTGATTGAATTCTACTCAAAACCTCTACAAAAATTAGTATACAATAACACTATATTTCTATGAAGAAAATACTCTACCCACTCTTACTCGTTGGGGCAGCTCAATTTACATTTGCACAAGAATGTAAACTAAAAGGTTCTGTTGCAGACGAAAATGGTATTCCTGTTACCGATGCATCAGTTTCTATTTTTGATCAAAATAACGAAGGTAAAGGCTTTGTTTTTACAAGTAATGTTGGAGAATTTGAATTCAAATTACCTTGTGGTCAAAAATATGATATTGAAATTGAACAGGCTGGTTTTGAGACTTACATAGAAAATGTTGACTTAACAGAAAACGTCAACAAAAAATTAAAGCTAAAAAAAGGAAATCAAATTTCTTTGCAAGAAACCATTGTAAAGGCGCAGCAAGCCATCAAAGTAAAAGGTGATACAATCGAGTTTGATGCAGATTCTTTCAAGGTTGGAAACGAAGAAACGTTAGAAGATATTCTAAAAAAATTACCAGGAATCGAAGTCGTAAATGGAAAAGTGATGTACAAAGGGAAACCGATGTCTCAAGTTACCGTTGGCGGTCGCGAAGTATTGGGTGGTAACGAAAAGTTATTGAATAAAAATTTACCTTCTGATGCTGTTTCTAAAATTCAGTTGGATACAAAGTTTAAATCCAATCCTTTTGCTTCTTCCTTACAAGAAGATGACGAACAATTTGCGTTAAACATCGAACTAAAAGAAGATATGAAACGTATCGCTTTTGGAAATGTTACAA
>NZ_CALGVK010000194.1:0-3219 GCF_937930195.1 uncultured Empedobacter sp. | reverse complement strand
ATGATGAAACTCAAGCGTATTTGACTGAGTATATTTTTAATGAAATTTGGAAAAGGATTAATAAGTTTCTATCAACATTATCAAGTTAAATAAATCGATAAAACTTAACACGTTTTGTTGATAGGTTAATAAAATAACGAAATTGTAACATGAGAAAAAAATTAGATAAAATAATAAAAAAATATATTTCAGAATTTGAAAAGAAGCATAATTTGTTATTTGAATTTGCTGTAAATAATGATTTATTGAATGTATTGAGTTTTGGTTCTGTCTATTATTTTAATACTTCTGATGTTATTTATGATGTAGATAATAATTTACCAAATGGGTTAATTATAGAATGGTTAGAAAATAATTTGGAAAATGAACAATTTATTAATTTAGAATCTTATTCAAAAGGTTTAAGACATAATAATTTATGAACACAAATTTAATTCGCATACGATCAGGAATTGAAACAGCTAAAGAAGGAAGTAAAGAATTGTTAAAAGCCTTGAATAACGACAAGATTATTAATTCGCCAGAATCGATTCGTATTGCTATTGAAGATTATTTTAAAATTCTTGATGAAGTAATTGAACAAGCCAAAATTTTGCACGAAATTAGCACAAGTAGCAAAGATGTTCAAAAACAAGAAGTTAAATCGTTGGTTAGTTATGTAAAAGGTGCATACGAAAGAGGGATAGATATATCTTATCAAACACTTGATTTTTTGAAATTGATTGTAGAGAAAGCAATCTTTGCTAAAGAAAAAGAACAAAAAAATTATGATGATGTTCCTGAAAAATATTTGAAAGAGATAAAAGAGAAACCTGTGAAGGAAGTTTTATCGCCATCTATTATAAAAAAGAACATTCAGTTAAAACATATTTTAATATCAGATACCTTTTTTATTCTAAAATTCTTAGATAAAAAAGAACAAGATTTAAAAGAAATTAAATATGAAATAATTATCCAACAAGGGCAAACAGAAACGGATAAGTCTACAACAGAAATAGAAACTGGAGTAGGGTATGTTGAGCAATTTGCCAAAGGAAATTAAAGAAGTATTTAAGTACTACGATTTATTTAGTATTGTAGAAATTGTTCCTCGAGAAGTCTTAAAATCAAGGAATAAATCAAAGTCATGGAATTATGGTTACAATGAAGAATTTGATATAATTATTATATCTAAAGATGGTACTATTGGTGATATTTACAAAATTGCCAATCTATACATTGCCATTCCTTCTAAACCAGAAAGTGATACTATTTTCGGTTACGAATTACCAAAATCCAATCAAAAATGGAAACGTGCACCTTTACCGAAAGAGTTAGAACGTTATAATACGATGTATGGTCCTGATGGTTATTTGGAATCATCACCGAAAGAGGTCAAAGATAAATACCACCCGTATATATTAGAAGAATTTCGCAGACGTAAAGAAGGTTATTGGTTTTACATAAATGGTAAAGCGCATTATATAACTGGGTTTCATTATATGTATTTGCAATGGTCACCAATTGATGTTGGTTATGCAGATTTTTGGTTATCCTCTATGATTTCCTATTATCATTGGGAAGCTTGTGTTGCAGATAAAAGAAGTTACGGACAAATAAAAGTAAAAGCAAGACGTACAGGTTGGTCAGAAGAAGCAAGTTCAGACTGTATAAAGGTTGGAAGTGAGAATGAAAATATATTGGTTGGTATAGTATCGAAAACGGGAGAAGATGCCAAATCATTTTTCACTTCAAAATTAAGTCCGAAATTTAAGCGTTATCCATTCTTTTTTAAACCATTGTTCGAAGGTTCTGATGACCCTAAGAAAGAATGGTCTTTCAAAGCACCTTCAGGAAGGTCAACTCGTAAAAATATGGGAGGTGGTTTTTCTGAATTTGGAAATGGATTAGGATCTCGTATCAACTGGAAAAATACGAAAGACAACTCTTACGATTCAGAAAAATTAAAACTAATTATTGAAGATGAGTTTTCTAAATGGGAAAAGCCAGAAAACTTTGAAAAGCATTGGGATGTAATTAAGCAAAGTTTGCGTATTGGTCGTAAAATTATCGGTAAATGTAAAGCAGGATCTACGATAAACCCTTCTAATTTAGGAGGAGCGGAAGGGAAGTCCATGTATTTTAAATCGGATGTTTCTAAACGAATGAAAAATGGAGAAACCGAAAGTGGTTTATATTCTATTTTCGTTTCTCAGTATTATAATTTTGAAGGTTTCATTGATGAATATGGTTATCCTGTTCTTGAAAATCCTACAAAAACAATTTTAGGAATTGATGGAGAAAATATTACGCAAGGAGTAATTGAATACTTTGATAATTATGCAAATGACTTGAAGCATAATCAAGATGCTTTAAACGAATTTTTCAGAAAGAATCCACGAACAATTGACGATGCGTTTCGTGAACCTTCAGGAAACTCACCTTTCAATGTCAATAATATACACTCACAAATTTTATACAACAAAGAGTTTGTTCAAGCCATAAAAGGACAATCGGCAAATGAACGTCATTTCTTCGAAGTAGCACAATATTCGTTAGAATGGAAAGATGGTAAGCGTGATTGTGGTGAAGTGATTGCAGTACCAAATTCAAATGGAAGATTCTACTTCAGTTGTTTACCACCAAAAGAATTACGCAACAAGGTAGAGAAAAGAAATGGAAAAATTTATCCTGGTAATATATCAATGGGAGCATTGGGTTGTGATCCGTACGATATTTCTACAACTTCAGATGGTAGGGGTTCTAATGGTAGTATTCATGCAGTTTCTCGTGGTAAACATGTAGGATTTGCAGAATATGGATTTTTCATGGAGTATGTGGAACGACCAGATGTTAATGTATTTTTTGATGATGTGATTAAGGCTTGTGTATTTTTAGGAATGCAGGTATTACCTGAACGAGATAAATCGAGATTATTATTCGAAATGAAAGATCGTGGTTATCGAAATTATATCATGAATCGACCAGATAAATAATACAATGAATTGACAGGTCAAGATTTAGAATTGGGAGGAGTTCCATCTCGAGGAGAAGTTTTACGAAATGGACAAGTAGAAGTTTTGGCAAACTATATCAATTTTTATGTAGGCGAATCAGTTATTGAAGAGTATAGACCATTAGGAGAATTTGGATTTATGCCTTTCAATCGAACTTTAAAAGACTGGGAGGAATTTGATCCAAAAGACCGAACAAAATCCGATGCAACCATTAGTTCATCCT
>NZ_CALGVK010000193.1:0-3244 GCF_937930195.1 uncultured Empedobacter sp. | reverse complement strand
AACCTTAACCACATTTTTATGTTTTACGCTTTTGTTACTTGCTGTCACATAAAGTAATCTTCGTTCTTAGAAAAAGAAAATTGTATCGAAATGTCTTTTCTTTAATAACTCTTTTTTCTTCTATCAAATTGTATGATTTTGTTTCATAAAAAAATCCCCTTAATGAATTTAAGAGGATTTAATATTATTATTTGGATAAAATTATTTTCCGAAAACTGCGTTCACTTTTGCTGCAATTCGTTCACGTTCTGCATCTGTTAAGTTAGAACCTGAAGGTAGACATAAGCCATTTTCGAATAATTCTTCGGCAACTTTACCACCATAATAAGGTGAATTTGCAAAAACAGGTTGTAGATGCATTGGTTTCCATAAAGGACGAGATTCGATCTCATCTTCTAAGAATGCTAAACGTAAATCTTCACGCGTTTTACCGGCTACTTTTGAATCGATTAAAATCGCAGATAACCAATGATTAGAGAAATAATCTGATGTTGGCTCAACAAAAACTGTTACACCGTCAATGTCAGCAAATAACGCTTGGTAGAAGTTGTTCATCGCACGACGAGCGGCAACTCTATCTGCTAAAACTTCCATTTGACCACGTCCAATTCCAGCCGTAATATTACTCATACGGTAATTGTATCCAATATGCGAATGTTGATAATGTGGTGCATTATCACGTGCTTGAGTCGCTAAAAATACCGCTTTATCTTTATCTTCTTTTGTTTGACACACTAATGCTCCTCCTCCAGAAGTGGTAATAATCTTATTCCCATTAAACGATAAGGCTCCAAAACGTCCGAATGTACCAGCAGCCTGTCCTTTGTACGTAGAACCTAAAGCTTCTGCTGCATCTTCAATCACTGGAATATTGTATTTTTCTGCAACCGCATGTACTTCATCAACTTTATACGGCATTCCGTACAAATGAACTGCTAAAATAGCTTTTGGTGTTTTTCCTTTTGCTATTCTATCTTTGATTGCTTCCTCTAAAGCGATTGGACAAATATTCCATGTTTCTTTCTCCGAATCAACAAACACAGGTGTTGCTCCTTGATAAGCAATTGGGTTCGCCGTAGCAGAAAATGTCATAGATTGACAAATTACCTCATCGCCCTGTGAAACTCCACATTCAATTAATGCTAAATGAATAGCTGCTGTTCCTGCAGATAAAGCTGCAACTTTAACGTCTGCATTTAAAAAGTTTTCTAAATCTTCTTCAAATCCATTAACATTTGGACCAAGTGGAGCAACCCAGTTAGAATCAAATGCTTCGTGAATATATTTCAACTCATTTCCTCCCATATGTGGAGAGGAAAGCCATATTTTATTTGCCATTTTTATAGTTGTTTTTGCTCTGCAAATTTAGAGTAAAAGAATCAATTTTAATCAGATTTAACTTTTTACTTTAGCTTATTATTCAAAAAATTAAATTCATCTCTATTCTAACGATTTTTTTTAAAATAGTAAACAACTCATCGTTTTGTTAATATCATTACCACTTAATAAATTGAGCAGGATAATCTGTTTCGATAATATCGGGACGCGTAATTAAATGATGAATATATTCTCTTGTTCGTTCGAGATCAGTTGGTAATTTATCTGAGGTTGGAGCAATCGCAATCATCACCATGACCCCTTTATCTCTTAGATACGCGATCATTTCTTTTTGTTCCTCTTTTATGGCGGTTCCTACCCATGCAATTACGCGATTAAAAGGGACATTCAGTTGTTCAAAACTCTTAACATCTTTCATGGTATGAAAAGGTTTCATAAACAATACATGATTTAAATGCTTGGCGTAATACGTAACTTCTTCATCTTTTCTCAATCCCAACACCACATTTGGATAAGGATTTTCTTTCAAAAACTTTACATAGGTTGCATACGGAACACCTTTATTATCCAATTGAAAAATAGTTTTTCCTTGACTCCAATCCAATGCTTCTTTAAGGGTAGGAATTTTAAAATCAGTTAAATTTCCTTCTCGGTCTTTTAACCTTGCATTCTTTATTTCAGCATAGGTATAGTCTTTTACTTTTCCTTTTAAGGTTGTCGTTCGATCGAAAGTATCGTCGTGCATAAGGATCAACACCGAATCTTTTGTTAATTGAGGATCTATCTCAAAAAAAGAAGGCATAATCGACAGTGTTTTTTCAAAAGCTTCAATACTATTTTCTGGATAACCCGGCATCATACCTCCTCTATGTCCTGAGATAATGATTGGTTTTGATTGATCTTGTTTGAAATAAGACTTCAAGTCTTCAAAATTTTTGATATTAACGGTATTTAATTGCGCATTAGCCACAGTAACTGTAGCTAATAGCACAAACCATAAATGTATTTTTTTCATTTCTACTTCTTAAAAACTATAGCGGAAACCTATTTGAATTTGGTAAGGATTGAAGACATAATTTGTTTTTCCTGTATTGTTATTTACGTTATAAATAAATCGTTCATTATCCACGTCAAAACTTTTAATGGAATAGATATTTTGTTTACCAATTTTTGGACCTACTCCCCAATCTTTGTTCATTAAGTTAGCGACATTAAAAATATCTACTGCAACTTCAAAACGATGCTTTTCTACGATATTGAATTTTTTAGCCAATCTCAAATCAAATGTTCCTGCAAATCCATTAATTCCTCCATTACGTTCTGCGATTTTACCGAAACTCTTTCGAATATAATCTTTTGTATGCTTTTCAACTTCTGGATTATCTAAAATAGCTTGAATTCCATTTCTTAAATATTCAGGAGTTGAAGCAGCGTTAGGATCATAGATGTATGCCAAATCATTTGAATTTACGAAATCTCCATTCATATTTCCACCTACAGCTAATGAGTAACGAGTTCCACCAATTCCACTAAAACGGATTCCTGCTGTCATTCCCCAAAAAGTTGGAGATTGCCCATACACCACTAACTTGTGACGAAAATGTGTATCCGAATAATTCATTTTACTTAAATCTCGAGGATCTTCAGGAACCATTAAGCTTAAGGTTGCTGTATTGGCAACATTTCCATTATAAGACGTATTGTCTTTTGAATCGTTCCACGTATATGAAACAGAAATTTGTCCATCTTTAAAATAACGGTATGTTCCGTCTAACACGATTGCATATTGATCTTTTTTACCATCACTAATTAACTCTAAAACTCGTCCCAATTCATTTGTTTTACGTCCATTAACCCAATTGGCAGCACCATTTGTAGGGTTAATTGTTGACGCAGGTACATAAAC
>NZ_CALGVK010000192.1:0-12471 GCF_937930195.1 uncultured Empedobacter sp. | reverse complement strand
ATCTTTAATTTCAATATAATTATATTTAAAACGAACTTTCGTATCAGGATAAAAGTCATTTCCGGTATAGCATCCTGTTAAATCTTCTGGCTGTTTAAGGTTCATCCAAACATCATTGCTATAATTCATGAAATTTTCTAAGGCTTTCTTTTCTTCAGGATTTTTTAAATCATAATTCCCCGTTCCGTCTTCACGTTTTAATACAATAACATTTATTTGTAAAGTAATAGGTTGTAAATCGTTGGTTATTGTAAAATTTTTTATTGATGATTCATCTGTAATATGAACAACTTTTGCATTTGTGACTATTTGAGAATCTGGATAAATTAAACCACCTTGTTGAGCAGTACAAGAAAATATAGAAATAACAATAAATAAACTAAATAATGTTTTCATAAATAAAAAATTGTATGTTAAGTTACAACTTTTTAATTTCTTCAATTGTCATCGTTTTAGATTTTAAATCAATTAATTGTTGGGCAGACTTTTTCATCCATTCAATATCTTCATTCGTTTCCTCGTTGTTTAAAATAACTTCTATTATTCCTTTATTGTTGTTCATCCATGGAAGTAAATAATAATTCAAGACATCTTTGTAAGATTTTTGATGATGAAACTCTTGCCCTTTATTAGTTTTTAAAACAAGTTGTTTTGCTGTATAATAATAGAATGGTGTTGAAAATATAAGCACTGAAACAATAGTTGTATGCTTCGGGAATCTTGTAATAAAATAATTTAATCCAATGCTCGAAATAATCAAAAAACTAAGATTGAAATTTAAGAAGAAAACATAGTTGTCACTTACAGCATAAATAGTAGAAAATCCAAAAACAGGCAGCCCAAAAATAATTAAAAAAAGTAATATTTTATTTTTGAAATAATCTCTAATAGGTATAAATAATAAGAAAATATTCATCCACCAAAAGTTGTAAATTAGATAACCAAAAGCTTTAACGAAGTCTTTTATGTAACTTAAAAAATCTTTTTTCAAAGAATCAGAAACCCATGATTTATCTGAGGAAGATAAAACGTTTTTAATTGATTCGTTATGAACGATTGGATAAATGTATAAAGATGCTAAGAATATAATAGGAATAAAAAGGTAATAACCAAATGTCTTATTTTTTGTATTGTCATAGGCTAAATAACATAAGTAAAAGTATGAAGGAAGTAATAAAATTCCTTGTATATGCGCAAAAAAGCTAATTCCTAAAATTATACCAGCAAATAGAATATTTATAGGTTGTTTTTGTTGAATAAATTTTAAAGAGAATAAACAATATAAAGTTATCCAAATTAAGCAAAATGTATATACTTCGATATTTTCTGTATTTTTCCAAAACGTAAAACTAAAACCGAATGCAATCGTTCCTAATAAAGCAATCCATTTTTTTTTAGTAATAATTTGAAGGATTATGAATAAAATATTTAGAACCACAATTGCTGAAATAATATTTACCCAACGTCCAATTTCTATTGTACTAAAATCAGGAAATAGTTTGTAAATAAGAATTGTAAAGTTTTGATATAAAAAATGTGTAATGGAATACGTCTCAAGATTGAATTGATTGGCTTCAATGTCCAAAATTTTTCCTGCAGAATCTCCGAAAGTAATTTTACTAAAACTTCCTAAACGATAAATAATCAAGAAGAATAAAGTTACAAATAAATGGTAAAAAATTTTTATCATAGAAAGTTTTTATAACAAGTGAAATAATGTGTTGCCGCTCTAAAACTTTCATTAAATTCTTGAACACCTTTCAAACTTGAACCTTCGAAATCTAAATAAATATTTTTATTAGAATATTTTTTTATAATAAAATCTACAATAAATGTATTGTAATTTATCTTACCATTAGGAAGTTTGGCGTTACATAATTGTATTAATCTTTTATCAGAAATAAGATAAAAAGAGCTGGCTAAAACTTGTTGATTTTCTTCAATAGAAATTGTAATTGATTTTTCCTCTTCTTGTAGTTTATTAACAAGTTTTACTAATTTTTTGAGTTGTAATTCTTTCTTTATATGCGAATAGTTTTTATCAAGTAAGTCGATAAAATCTATGTTTTTGGAATGTTGACAAATCTTATAATTTTCAGGTAAACCAGTTTTTATTTCTTGTTTTCTATTTTTACGAATAGTTTTGAAATAAATGTTATAATCAAAATTTAAATTCAAAACCTGATTCACTCTTTTTTCTCCCTTCGGCTCAAACATTTCTGTATTTTCTTCATTAAAAGAATAAGCTCTCACTAAATTTCGGTGTAATTTATTTTCAAAAAGTTGAAAGGTTTCTTTCGATAAATTTTCTTGATGAAAAACACCTAATTGTTGACAATAAATAGGCTGTGTAATAAATTTAAACCCAATTTTTTTCACAAAAGGCAAAGGCATTATTGCTTCATAATCATTCAAAACATAACAATCCCAATTGTTTTCAACCAAAACATCTAAATAAAAAACTTCCGCATAAATACGATAGTTCACCGATTTATTTAAACATTCGGTGTATTTATTAACATCTAATTTTTTTCGTGAAACTCGCTTTATCATTTGAAAATACTTTCATAAACTTTTCGCCAATCAGCCCAATTTTCAGTTAGATTAGATTGATGAAACAATGTTATAAACGTACCGTTGACGTTTTTAATTGTTTGCTTCAATGTTTTTAATTCATCAATAGCTTGTTGTGGTGTTAATAGTAAATAGTTTTTCAACGTAACATCCATAGCAACAAAAGGATAGATTGTTAACATTGTTTGTTGATTTGTTGATAAGTCAAACCATTTGAAAGGAGTAGAAGTCCCAGCTCTAAACCCAATCTGATGCGGGAATCCCATCGTATAATCTTCTGAAATTTCATTTATTAACAATTGTTGATAAGTGTAAGGAAAGCTCAATTTGATGAAATGTTGGCGAGATGATTTAACGGAATTATTTGTAATCGATTTTAAACGAGAAATTTCTGCTGTTAATAACTTAGCATCTATATTGGATTGATAAGACGGGTGAATCCCAATTTTGGCCCAATTCGAAATAGTGCGGATTAATTCCTGTTGTGTTTTATTTTTCCAATGATGATTTTTATCAAAAGAAGAATAATCGCCCAATAACCAAAAAAAGATGGTTTCGATTTCATGTTTCTTAGCTAACCCTTTTAAATAATTATAGGTGTCATACGGATCTTTTTCTTGATGTGTTAAAACATTGATTTGCTTCTTGGCTTCATTGATATTTCCCTTAATAATCTTTTTGAAAAGCGAACCATATTTTATCGTTGAATTATGGTGCAAATACTTCCATGCATAATCAACATCATGTGTAATGATTTGTTTAAAAACTCTTTTTTTAAAAGAAATTTCAGGATATTTAGTTTGTATTTTTTGTTGAATATCAAGACAAATTTCATCAACAATTGGTCGAGAATAATCTAAATCTGAACCTAAAAATCGATTATGTTGATCAAATTGTTCAGTTTTCGCATTATATTCTTCGTAACGTGAAAGCCAGTAAAATGATTTTCCAATTTCATTCAATTTAGAATAATCAACATTTTCTTTAATATTAGTTTCGAGAAAAATATCATTTACGTTGAAATTGATTTCGTCTTCTAAAGTTTGATTCGAAAAATTAATTTTGGGTAAAAAAGAATTGGAAAATTCTTCAAAATTGGTTGTTATGTTGTAGTCAATTCCAGAAAATTCACGAAAAATGAAATCAAATATGTAATTGATTCGATTAGTGATTTTTTCAGTATATATGATGACTTTTGAATTCAAAATAGTGATGCAATAATCCTTAAAGATATCAAATTAGGCCTTCATCCGCAAACGAATAAAAATCTTTTTGAGAAACTATAATATGATCCAGTACTTGTATATCCAATAACGTAGCGCCTTCTTTTATTTTTCGAGTGATTGATTGATCCGCTTGGCTTGGAACGAGATTTCCTGAAGGATGATTATGAGAAAGTATGATTGCGGTTGCCATTAATTCTAAAGCACGTTTAAAAATTACGCGAATATCAACGGCAGTTTGTGTAATTCCACCACGAGAAATCTGTTCTGTTTTGATGATTCGATTACCTTGATTAAGAAACATAACCCAAAATTCTTCGTTTGGTAAATCGCCAATTTGTTGTTGAAGAATGGTAGCGGCATCTTTGCTTGATGTTATTTTATCTCGTTCCAAAACTTCTTGCGAATTTCGTCTGCGTCCAATTTCCATTGCTGTGATAATTGAAATAGCTTTTGCTTCGCCTATACCTTTAAATTTGCATAAATCTTCAATCGAATATTTAGCTAATTCATTCCAGTTTTTATTAGCGGAGTTTAAGATGCGTTTTGCTAACTCTACGGCTGATTCATCACGGTTTCCGCTCCCCATGATAATCGCTAATAATTCTGCATCAGACAAAGATGAACGTCCTTTTAAAGCTAATTTCTCTCGTGGTCGGTAATCTTCGTTCCAATTTTCGATGGAGTTTTTATTATCTTAGTAATCAGTCATCGTTTTCGCCAAGTTTTATATAGGTATAATAAAAACCGTCATTAAATTCTTCGTTAATCCCAAGTGTATTTTGATCTACCTGAAAACTTTTACCCATCGAAGGGTTTCCATTTGTGTAAATCATGGGAACAAGTTCTGTCGTATGAATACTTTTGCCTTTCGCTATAGTGTATGTTGTACGATTGGTTTCTTTACCATTAATTATTGTAATCATTTCGGTTGGTGTGAATTCTAAAACTGTAACCATATTAGTTGGTGGAAGTTGTTCGCGACCTATTATTCCTCCCGAAAGCTTTACAAGTTTCCACCTTCCAATTAAATCTGAGTGCTGTATATGTTCTATTTCTTGTGTGTTATTTGTGGTTGCATTTTTAGATGATTGACAACTGTATAAGGCAATAAATGCAGTAAATATGATGAAATAGAGTTTATTATTCATGTTTTAAATTTTATTAAATATAATAAAAAAAGCTCGAACATAATTGTCCGAGCTTGATATTTAATGAAATAGATTTATTATTTGTTTACTTTTGCCCAAGTATCTTTTAGGGTTACAGTTCTGTTGAAAACTAATTTATTTTCAGAAGAATCACGATCCAAAGCAAAATATCCAATGCGTTGAAATTGGAATTTATCTTCTACTTTAGCGTTTTTCAGCGCTGGTTCAGCGAATCCATTTTTAACCGTTAATGAGTTTGGGTTAACAAATTGTAAGAAGTCAACATCTTTCTCTGCATCCGGAGATTCTACTGTAAATAAGCGATCGTATTCGCGAACTTCGATTGGAATATTTTCTGTTGCAGAAACCCAATGTAATGTTCCTTTTACTTTACGTTTAGACGCTTCAGTTCCACTACCAGATTTTGTTTCAGGATCATAAGTAGCGAAAATTGTTGTAATGTTTCCTTCAGCATCTTTTTCAACTCGTTCTGCTTTAATAAAGTAGGCACCTTTCAAACGAACTTCGTTTCCTAATGATAAACGGAAGAATTTTTTAGGCGCTTCTTCCATAAAATCTTCACGTTCAATATAAATTTCACGAGTAAAAGGTACGATGCGAGATCCCGCAGTTTCATCTTCTGGATTATTCTCAATTTCTAATTCCTCAACTTGTCCTTCTGGATAGTTTTCGATAATTACTTTAACTGGATCAATTACAGCAAAAACACGTGGTGCGATTTTATTTAAATGATCACGAACAGAGAATTCCAATAACGAAATATCCAATACATTATCACGTTTTGCAACACCAGCAGTATTCCAGAAGTTCTTGATAGATTCTGGTGTGTACCCACGACGACGTAAACCTGAAATAGTTGGCATACGTGGATCATCCCAACCTGTTACAACTCCTTCTTGTACCAATTTCATTAATTTACGCTTACTTGTAATCATGTACGAAACATTACCACGAGCAAATTCGCGTTGTTTTGGTTTTTGAGGTTGATTCGGTAACTCAACATTATTCGCATACCATTCATATAAATCACGGTGATTTTTGAATTCTAACGAACATAATGAATGTGAGATTCCTTCGATATAATCAGATTCTCCATGTGTCCAGTCGTACATCGGGTACATTTTCCATGTATCGCCAGTACGGTGATGAGGACGTTTTAAAATACGATACATCACAGGGTCACGCATATTCATATTCGGAGAAGTCATGTCAATTTTTGCACGTAAAACATGTGTTCCTTCTTCAAATTCGCCTGCTTTCATTCGTTCGAAAATCGCTAAATTTTCTTCAACAGAACGGTTTCTATAAGGAGATTCGATTCCAGGTTCAAACGGTGTTTTACGTTGTTCATTAATTACTTCCGAAGATTGATCGTCGATGTACGCTTTTCCTTCTTTGATTAATTGAACAGCCCAATCGTAAAGCTGCTGGAAATAATCAGAAGCATAACGTTCTTCAGCCCACTCGAAACCTAACCATTTCACATCTTCGCGGATAGAATCTACGAATTCTTGTTCTTCTTTGTCAGGATTAGTGTCATCAAAACGTAAGTTTACAGGCGCATTGTAACGTTGTCCTAAACCGAAGTTTAAACAGATTGCTTTTGCGTGCCCGATGTGCAAATAACCATTTGGTTCTGGTGGGAAACGAAAACGTAAATTTTCTTTTGGCATCCCATTAGCTAAATCATCTTCAATGATTTGCTCGATAAAATTCAATGATTTTTTTTCTTCTTCCATTTTTAATTACGATTGAGTTTGCAAAGGTACAAAATTGACAATAAAAATAGAGGGATTGTTTTTTAATTAAGTCTTTTTGCTTTAAAATTTTCAGCAAGAATAAAAGCTTGTCCAAAACTGTAATTGTCAGGAGCGATTAAATCATTTCCAAAAAATAAAAGTTTTAGATTTGATTTAATAGGTTTGCTTATTTCTTCCATTTCATATGTTAAATTCTCTGATTCACAAAATAATCTAAATTTATGAAAGAGAGATTTCGGAAAAGTGATGTATCGTTTGTTTAAGTTATTTAGATTCATCCATAACCCAGTTTCTTTTTTGAGAAAATTATGAATTTTACCTAACAGAATTGGATTTTTATCAGGAATTTTATCTAATTTGATTGTAATTTGAGCTTCTGTATGATATTTAACAAGAAAATGATTAGTATATTCTTTAATTCGAAAAAAAGGGGTTAATGAACAATGATTAAAATTTTTATAATCAATGACATTTTCTGCTTTTATTTCCCACAAGTGATCATAATTATCGTATCGGACTTGAATAATTAGTTCTATTTTAGAGTTAAAAGCATCGAATTGTAAAGACATCAAATGAATATGTCCGTGGAATGGAGTGGAATTAGTAAAATGAATAAGTTCTTCCATTTATTGAAAATATTAATAAATGAAAGATAAGGATTTACCCCAAATAAATTTCTAATAAACCATCAGGAATATTAATAAGCATTGCTTTTTCTTCACGATTTACTTCAAGAATCCATTCGTCAATCATCGGAATTAGGATTTCTTTTCCGTTTGCATCCACTTCGAAATAAGCTTGAGCAGCAGAATCGTTGACAGATTTTATCGTTCCAACTTCTGTATTTGTTTGGTCGTAAATCGTAAAACCAACAATTTCGTGGTAATAAAAGTCTGTTCCAGAAAGTTCTGGTAACGATTTTAGAGGTAAATAAAGTTCACGATTGATTAACTTGTCGACTTCTTCGTCTTCAATATCTTCAAACTTTACTAATAATTTTGTACCTTGATAAGGCTGAGAGGTTTCAAAAAAAAATGGAACCAGTGTACCATCTTTCTCGATGAACACTGCTTCCAAAGTATCGTATAATTCTGGTTCGTCGGTGTCCAAATGAATGATTAAATTACCCTTGAAACCGTGTCTCTTTGTAATTTTACCTAAATAGTAGCAATCATTTTTTGTCATCTGGAACTTCTCTGAACTTAAAAATTATTCTTCTGTAGCAACTTCTTCAGTTGTACCTTCTGCTTCTTCAGCAGGAGTTTCTTCTGCTTGTGCAGCAGCTTCAGCTTCCTGAGCAGCTTTTACACGCGCATCATTAACAGCTTTTTCAGCTTCTAATGCAGCAGCTTTAGCAGCAGCAGCACCTGAAGTTAAACCGTCTTTTTTAGCTTGAACTTTTGCATCTTTAGCTTCTAACCAAGCTTCAAAACGTTTTTCAGCTTCTTCTTGAGAAAATGCTCCTTTAGCAACACCACCTAATAAGTGTTTTTTCATGTAAGCACCTTTGTAAGATAATAAAGCTTTAGCAGTATTAGATGGCTCAGCACCTGTTTGTAACCATTCTACAGCTGAATCAATGTTTAATTCAATTGTTGCAGGGTTAGTAATTGGGTTGTAAGTACCTAATTTTTCGATGAAACGACCATCACGTTTTGCTCTTGAGTCAGCAACTACGATGTGAAAGAATGGTTTTCCTTTACGACCATGTCTTTGTAATCTAATTCTTGTAGCCATAGTATAACTAATTATTTGGGGAACTCGTCCCGTTTTACAAATTTGAGGTGCAAATATACAATTTTTTTATAAATAATTCTTTTAAAAGTGATGATTAAATTAATTCTGAAGATTCAAGTTTGTTGAATAACGATTCTGATGTACTTTTAAACTCGAAAATATTTTTTAGCATGAATAAAAAAGACATACTTGCTCAAACACAAGCTTATATCAAGAAAACCTTTTTAGATGAAGGAACTGGACACGATTATTTTCATATCGAACGTGTAGTAACGAACGCTAAAAAGATTTTAGAAACTGAAGATGCAGACCCTTTTTTAGTCGAATTAGCTGCTTGGACACATGATATTGGTGATTATAAATTGCATGATGGAGTAGATAAATCTGAAAAGTTAATTAAAGCGTTTTTAGCATCTATTCAGGTTGAGGAAGAAACGATTGTACGTATTTTAGAAATTGTTTCGCAAGTTTCGTTTAGTAAAGGAAATAAACCAACAACAATAGAAGCAGAAATAGTGCAAGATGCTGATCGTTTGGATGCAATTGGAGCTGTCGGAATTGCACGTTGTTTTGCTTATGGTGGGAGCGTAGGCAGCATTTTGTATAATCCGTATGATAACTCGAAAGATGCATCAAGTGTACAACATTTTTATGATAAATTATTTAGATTAAAAGATTTGATGAACACTAAAACAGCAAAACAAATTGCAGAAAAACGTCATCTATACATGGAAAATTTTATTCAAGAATTTTATCAAGAAGTTAAATAAATCAATAATGAAACAAATAATTACAACGTTTTTAATGGTGTCAAGTTCTATCGTAGGATTTGCACAAGAAACATTTCAATTCAAACTGAAATTTCACCCAGAATCATCCTATCAAATGGACATGGATATGCAGATGAACATGCAGATGCAAATGGCAGGTGACGAAAAACTTTCGAATGAATTGAGTCAAGTGGAAACTAAAATGGACATGAGTTTTCAAACTTTAACGGTTACAAAAGAAATGGATAAAGAAGGTGATTTACCTTTCGAAATTTTTTACAAAAAGTTAGATTCTAAAATGAATGTCAATGGACAAGAAATTCCAATGGATCAAGATGCTATAACAAAAGAATTGTTAAAAATCAAGATTAATGGTATTGAGAACGAGAAAGGAAGACAATATTCATCGGATGAAATGACAGGGGATTTATCGAACATGAAAGATTTGTACGATAATATGATGAATTCGATGTCTATGTTTATGATTTTTCCAAAAGAAACTTTTAAGATTGGGGATATGCACGAAGTGATAATTCCTTTCAAAATGCCTTTGCAACAAGGTGTTGATATCGAGATGAATATTAAAGGAGTGTATAAATTACTAAAAATTGCAGATGGAAAAGCTTATTTTGATGTAGAAATGACTTCTGTTGGTAACATAAAAATGCCAAGTCAGTTAAATATTAACTTTGACGAGTACAAATTAAACGGAAGTTTAACGATGAATGTTTTCGATCAAAATATTAACGAATCAACTTTTTCTGGACCAATGAGCATGACAATGGACGTAAATAACATGAAAATTAAAATGATTTCTCAAAATAATTACCGAACTAAAACATCAAAATTGTAACTTTCTATCTTTTATTAGAATACCGAATGAAATTAACGTCTCTTTTTACTTATTTGTTTCTCTTTTTAATGTGTAGTTGTGTTTCTGTGGAGAAATACAATGCACATATTGATAAAAAAATCCCAGCAAATAAGCTAAAGAAAGACGTTGATTTTGCCTACAAAAAACTAAAAAGATATCATCCAAAATTGGATATGTATCTTGCTCAAAATGAATTAGATTTTAAATTTGATAGCTTAAAAAAGACCCTTACAAAATCATTGAAACCAAATGATTTTTACATTAAGTTTTTTCCGATTTTTGAAAGTTTAGAGCACGGACATACATATATTTATCCGATTTATAAACGATTGAATAAAAAGGAAATAAAGCAATACAAAGATTCAAAGTCAGCGTTTAATGATTATAGTTTCTTTTGGAAAAATGATTCAGTTTTTTTGGTACATGATCAGTCTAAAATAAATCCAATAAATCCTGGTTCAGCATTAGTTTTTATAGATAATATTCCAACAAAATATCTATACGATAAATACAAAAAAAGCATTTTTGGCGATGGGAAAAACACCACTTTTACAGATAATGTATTCAACCGAACATTTTTGAATTATGTTACATTAGAGCAGGGGATTAAAGATTCAGTCGAACTTACTTTTTTAATGGGGAATAAACCAATCCGAAAAAAAACATTTAGGACTTATCCCAAATCAAAAGAAACTGAGAAAAAGAAACTTCCAAAAATCACCAAAGAACAAAAGCAAATCGACCGAAAAGTTCGAATTAAGCAAAAAACATATGGATACTCCAAAAATTCGGCAGCTTATTCCAAAGATTTATCTTTTCCTACGAACGACAGTACGATTGCAGTGCTAAAAGTAACCGATTTTAGAAAAGGTAAGATACAAGAACTATATAAAGAAGTTTTTACAGATATCAAAAATCATAAAGTTCAAAACTTGGTACTGGATCTTCGCAATAACGGGGGCGGATTCATCAAAGATGCACATTATTTGTATGCGTATTTGGTCGATGATTCGAAGTCTTTTTTAGGTGAAAAAATTGTTGCCAATAAGACTTCATTTGGAAAATCATTGTACAATATTTTTCCCACTTATACCTACCCCTTACTTTGGTTGGGGTCTGGTTATACCTACTTTGCAACATCCAAAAACTCGGACAATGAATACGAATTAAACATACCTTTCTCGTTTGTAAAAATAGACAAATCGCTTATTTACAAAGGGAATTTGTATGTGATGATCAATGGAGGATCGTATTCCGCTTCTTCGCTTATTTCGGCGAATCTTCAACTCAAGAATCGTGCATTTTTTGTTGGAGAAGAAACTGGAGGCGATTTTAATGGAACGGTGGCTGGTTTGATGCCTAAGTTTACGTTACCTCATTCAAAACTACAAATGTCGGTGGGAACAGTTTATCTTTCGCCTATCGAAAAGCGAGAAGAAATGGGACATGGTGTATATCCTAATCAAGAGATTAAACCAACTTTAGAACATAAAATAAAGCGAATTGATCCCGAATTAAACTGGATTTTGAACGATATCAAAAAAGAAAATGCAGTATACAATAAGGTATTACAAATAGAAAATCATCTACTTAATTAAGCAGATGATTTTTATGTTTTGGGCGTTCGAGCGGGCTTTCCGTTTCAATCTTTGCTCTACAGCAAAGGATTTCCACTGCAATACCTAACGCATTTTATTTTTTGTTGAAACTACAAAAAATAAAATTTTGTATCGTATCAAATGGCGTTATGTGATCTATCGTAAAACATTCTATTTTTTCAAAATCAGAAGCAAAGGTAGATGTTAACGAAATTTCATCGTTTTGCTTAATTTCTAAACCGCTACATTTCAAAGGTCCATTTGTTGAAAAAGTTCCGATAACCATTTTACCTTTCACCGCTTGCGAAACTAAATCTTGGTATTTTTTGATGTCATTATCTTCTGTTAAAAAATGAAAAACAGCTCTGTCGTGCCATACATCGTATTGTTCTGTAGGTTCGAATTCGGTGATATCCGCAACAATCCAATTCACTTTTTTAGCTTTATCGCCCAAACGTTTTTTAGCTTTTTCTAATGCATTTGCAGAAATATCCAAAACCGAAATATTTTCGTATCCTTCTTCCAATAAAAAATCAACTAATTTACTTTCTCCACCGCCAACATCAATAATTTTTGCTGTTTTATCCACCGAAAATGATTGAATAAAATTTAAAGAAGTTTCGGGTTTTTCTTGTGTCCAACTAACTTCTTGTGGAGTTTTTACGTCATATATATGTTCCTAATGAGCTTTTTTATCGTTATTCATTGTTTCTAAGTTCAACAAATAAGTGCAACTCAAATTAAATCATTGGGGGCTAGCCCC
>NZ_CALGVK010000191.1:0-19306 GCF_937930195.1 uncultured Empedobacter sp. | reverse complement strand
GATATAGAGAAAGTAGTGGAATGCAAATACAATAAAACAAAAAAGGCTCAATATTGAGCCTTTTTTGTTTTTACTATTTTAGCGAATTATTATAACATTTTCAAGAAGTTAACTTCTAATTCTGTTAATTTTCTATATTCACCTCTTTGTATTGTTTTCTTTGTAAGTCCAGCAAAAGAAACACGATCTAAAGCCTCTACCTCATACCCTTTCTCTTGGAAAATACGGCGTACAACACGGTTCCAACCAATGTGTAGCTCTATACCAACTTCATTTTTTGGTCGACCTTCGATAAAAGAAATCGCATCAACAACTGCAATTCCTTCAGGAATTAAGCGTACACCTTTTTTGATGTCAGCCATATCGTTAGCTGTTAATTTCTTATCCAATGTCACATGATATATTTTCTTAATATCGTGACTTGGATGCGTTAATTTCTTCGTTAAATAACCATCGTTCGTAAACAATAAAACACCTGTTGTTTGTCTGTCTAAGCGACCTACAGGGAAAATACGTGCTGTAGTTGCATTAGCCATTAAGTCCATAACTGTTTTACGTCCTTTTTCGTCATTTGAAGTAGAAATAAACCCTTTAGGTTTATTCAATACAAAATAGACATTTTTCTCTGAAGAGATTTTACGACCATCAAAACGTACTTCATCATCGGGTTGTACTTTATACCCCATTTCTGTAATCACTTGACCATTCACTGTAACGATTCCAGTTTTGATCAACTCGTCAGCCTCTCTTCTGGATGCAATCCCTGCATTCGCTACATATTTATTTAAACGAATAGTCCCGTCATCAACTGGTGCTTTTTTTAACCTTTTTACAAAAGGTTTTTCACCTGGTTTACTGAACGTCTTTTTTGGTCCAAAACTTTTCTTTCCTTCTTCTGTTGGTTTTCCTCCAAAAGTTGGTTTGCTTGAGCCAAAAGATGGTTTACCACCTTCTGTTTTTTTAGCTCCAAAACTTGGTTTACTTCCTCCAAAAGACGGTTTTCCTTTCCCTGAAGATGGTCGTGAAGAAGAATTTCCTCTTGCTGACCCACCTTTTCCACGATTGTTCCCGCCTTGGGAATTTCTGTCGTTGGATTGATTTCGTCTGTTATTCATTTGAATTTGATTAATTTATGCGCTTGTTAAAATTTTGCGCAATAGTTTGCAAAGTTAAGGGATTTATTTCGATTAATACGATACTAAATACACCTGCAACAATCATTCCTTTAAAAAAATAATGTAAAATCTTATATTCTTGCATAGTTTTGATTCTCCAAATGATAAGTAAGATCAAGGTAAATGCAATATTTGCTGCAATAAAAAAATATTTCATAGCACCCACATCATTTTTTATCAAAATAATAAAACCAATGATTAATTCGATAATAATTAAACCAGAAATTAAAATTTTGGTAAAATCTATTCCATATTTGATTGGAATCGAGTCGTAATTATAAATTAAATCTGCTTTCTGAGAGCTCAAATCTTTTACGATATCGGTAATCAACAACAAAATGGTTAAATATGTCGCGTGTAATGCAAGATTGAATGTAAAATGGTCAAAATAAATGAGTAATGCAAAAAATGGCATGACGCGAATAATAACCAAATAAAAATTTTTAATCAATGCAAAACGGTTAATCTTGTGGCTATAAAACCAAACTAAAAATTGATAAACGAAGAAGAAAATAAAAACACGCCAAGAAATCAAAGCCGCAATAAATAAAGCGAGTAAATTAAGAATGATATAAACAGTTAATTTAAAGCCTTGCGAAACTTGTTTTTGCAAATATACTTGCATCGGACGTTTGAGTTCGTCTTTCTCTAAATCGTAAAAATTATTGATAATATAGCCAGCTGCAACGCAAAGAATAGAGCAAAGTATTAATCCATCTAATTTAGGATTAGTTAGCAATTCTCGGTGGCTAACATCGGGTGCAAAAATAAAAAGTGCGGCAAGATATTGTGCTAAAATTAACACAATAAGATTGTAACCACGAACAACAGAAAATAATGCAAAAATTTTTAAGATTATTTTCTGTATGTTCATAAATTGTATTTTAATAAATTATTTTATTAGAATTTGTAGATAACTTCTGTCTGAAAGTCTTTCAAATAACTTTTTGCTTTGTCATAATCTTGCGTAAATCCAAGAACGTAACCACCGCCACCAGAACCACAAAGTTTTAGGTAATAGGTATCTGTATCAATTCCAGTTTTCCAAGCGTCCACCAATTTTTGAGGAATCATTGGTCTAAAATGTTCATAACCCCAAGCAGATAATTTCTGAAGATTAGCAAAAAGCGGATTGTATTCTCCCTTTACAAAGTTTTCGATACAAGCATTGTTGTATTTGATAAATTCCTCTTTCAATGTTTTACGGAAACCTTCTTTTTTCATCTTTTCGAAGAAAATGTGAATCATTGGTGCAGTTTCTCCAGGAGTTCCTGAATTGATTAAGAAAACAGCTCCTTTTCCATCTTCTTTTGCAGAAGGCAAACCAATTGTCGAAATATCGTCTTTAGATTGTATTAGTAATGGAATATTCATGTAACAAATCAAAGGGTCAATTCCAGAACTTTTACCATGAAAATGAGATTCTAAATTTCCAAAAAGCGCTTTTAACTCACTTATTTTTTCTTTGTTTAGATGTTGATTGATATCAATTTTATTCAAGGCATATTTGTCATAAATAGCTGCGACCAAAGCGCCCGAACTTCCTACGCCATATCCTTGTGGAATATTAGAGTCGAAGTACATGCCGTTTGCAACATCTTCTGAAAAAGATTTTGTATCAAAGGTATCGGCAAAATTTTCTTCTAAAAATTTTGCATAATTTTTTAAGTGAGCATTTGATTGTTCTGCTATTTCAGAAGGTTCAAATTTTAATGCACCTTGGTAAAAATTATAAGGAATTGTTAATCCTTTCGAGTTCTCAATAATTCCATATTCGCCAAAAAGTAAGATTTTGGCATAAAATAATGGGTTTTTCATTCCACGCTAAAATTGGTCTTGCAAATCTACAAAATTTAAGCCAATCTTTTCTCAATTCGTAAAAGACTTTTGGTTTAAGAAATTGTAAATCACCTTTATTTGAAATCAATCGAATTATTTTTTCGCTTTAGACTTATTTTGGAATATATTTTGACTAATTATTTTAAAATAAATTAATTAAATTTTGATTAAGGTGAAATGATTTTAAACGAATTAAGACTAAAAATAGAGAATTAATGTATTAAAATATATAAATTTGCGCCATGTATATTACTGAATATTTATCAAACGAAGTTAAACCCGGAAAAGTTAGTTTTTCTCCAAGTCAGCTTTTAGAAGTTGTACAGGAGAATAGATTGACGCATATACCTTTGTTCCAAGGATTGGATTTTGTTGGTAATATCTCGGATGAAGATTTGATCGAATTATCTCTTAACGATGAAAAAGTGGATTACACTTCCTATTTAGAGCATTTTTATCTTTCGGAATCAAGTACGCTTTTAGATGCTATTCAGATGATGTACACGAATCAGGCGAATATCCTTCCAATTATCAATGAACAATCGCGCTATGTTGGTTGTATTACAGAAACGGATATAATCAATACATTAGCAAAATTTCCTTTTGTTGCAGCTCAAGGCGTCTCGATGTTAGTTTCTATTGCAGAAAAAGAGTTGTCGATGACTGCGATTTCTAATATTATCGAAGTGAATAATGGAAAAATTTTGGGAATGATGATTGTTGGTTACAAAGAAGATAGTGTTTATGTTTTGCTAAAATTTAGCTCTTCCAATTTGTTAGCGATTGGTGAAACATTTGAACGTTATGGATATCAAGTGATTCAGAAATTTTATAACGACGAAAAGCAAGAACTTCTACAAAGTCGTTATGCACAACTATTAAAATATATGAATACCTAATGATAAAAGTTGCACTTTTTGGACAAAAAACAAGTACGTCTTTAACGGATATTATTCCACCATTTATTAATTATTTAGTTCAAAATGAAATTACTTTTTGTGTTGAACAAAACTTTCTTCAAATTTTAAAAGAGACAACTGATTTTCATAGCGAAAATGTAGAAACCTATACTTCTTATGAAGATCTTGACAAATCAGTCATGTTCTTATTCAGTTTTGGAGGAGACGGAACAATATTGTCTGCGACAACAATAGTGAAAGACTCTAACATTCCGATTATCGGTGTCAATACAGGTCGATTAGGTTTTTTAGCAACAATTAATAAAAATGTATTGTTAGAACAATTAGATAGTTTTTTCAATGGACAATACAATATTATTCCAAGAACTTTATTGACAGTAAAAAGAAGTGATGGTGTAGAAATTGAAAATAATTTTGCCATTAACGAAGTAACTGTTGTTCGACGCGAAACCACGAGTATGATAACAGTTGATGCTTATTTAAACAATGAGTTTTTAAATTCTTTTTGGTCCGATGGTTTGATTATATCGACACCTACAGGTTCTACAGGATATTCGTTAAGTTGTGGAGGTCCAATTGTACATCCTTCTAATCAAAACTTTGTGATAACACCGGTCGCACCTCATAATTTGAATGTACGTCCATTGATTGTGTCTGAAAATGAAAAAATTGACCTAAAAATACGCAGTCGTGCCAACGAATATTTTCTTTCCTTAGATTCTCGTAACTTTCCTTTAACAACTGATGTTGAGTTAACCATACAAAAAGCAGACTTCAAAATTTTAATTGTAGAAGCTATTGACGCGACTTATTTCACAACTTTGAGAGAAAAAATGCTTTGGGGTTCGGATAAAAGGAATTAAAATTTACAATAAAACTTCTTAATTTTTGTTAAATCAGTTACGTTGAATTGACTTTTGTTTATATTTGTTCGAATTTAAAAGAAACTAAAAAGCAAAAGCCGAAAAAATAACACAACATATGAGGAGATTATTTTTGTTTGTTTTTATACTATGTTTTTCGCAATTAGCAGTTGCGCAAAGGCATGAACTCGGAGTTTTTGCTGGTGGTGCAAATGTGATTGGCGATATTGGTAAAGCGAATTATATAAATCCTTTGCCAACAAAAACAGAACCAGGTGGAAAAATATATTTCCCTATTTCGATGGGCGCATTGTATCGTTTTAATATAAATCCACAAATGGGATTTAGAGCAAATGTTTCTTATTCAAAAGTTGGGGCAAGTGACCATCGTTCGAAAGAGTACTATAAATTAAAAAGAAATAAAAATTTCAGAAATAATATTGTAGAAGGTTCTTTGATGTTTGAGTATAATTTTTTTAACATCAATGATGATCAAGAAACAGCACAATCGCCTTATATATTTTTTGGTGTAGGGGCTTTTTCAGCAAAAGGCAAAGAATATGATTATGATTCAACAGTTTCAACAGAATACCCAAGTGGAAAAATTATAGAAAAATCAAAATACAAAACCAATTTATCTCTTCCTTTTGGAGTAGGATATAAAGTAAGGTTTAATTACAGTTGGATTTTGTCTTTCGAAACAGGTATTCGTTATACAAGTGTCGATTATTTAGATTACAATGTAGGTGAATTTTCAACAAATTTTACTGAAGCAATAGATAATGGAGATTTATCTTCTGAAGAGTATAAAAAAAGAATATTTGGAAATACATCGAATAAAGATTGGTATGTATTAACAGGAATTTCCTTAACATATAGTTTCGGACGACCTGCATGTTATTGCGATTAAAAATAAAATGAAAGACAGTTTAGAAGAACAAATAGATAAAAACAATCTACCTCATCACGTTGCAATCATAATGGATGGTAACGGAAGATGGGCGAAGAAGAACGGAAAGGAAAGAACTTTCGGACACAAAAATGCGTTGGGAGCTGTACGATCTTCAATAGAAACTTGTCGAAAATTAGGTATAAAACATCTGACACTCTATGCATTTTCTACTGAAAATTGGAACCGTCCAAAATTAGAAGTCAATGTTTTGATGACTTTATTAAGTTCTGCAATTAAGGACGAAATAAATGAATTGCACAAAAATGGCATTCGATTGAATGTGATTGGAGATTTATCAAAATTACCAAGCAAAGCATTCAAAGATTTGACTAAAGCAATGGAAAAAACAAAAGACAATACAGCTTGCATTTTAACATTAGCATTAAGTTATGGTTCCAAAGAAGAACTATTAAATGCAATGAAATCTATTGCTCAACAATACAAAGACGGTGAAATATCCGACTATGATTTTAATGAAGAATTAGTTCATAAAAACTTATATACACACGATTTACCAATGGTAGATCTTATGATTAGAACAAGCGGCGAAACCAGAATTAGCAATTTCTTATTGTGGCAAATTGCCTATGCAGAATTGTATTTTACAGAGGTTCTGTGGCCTGATTTTAATGAAGAAGAATTTTACAAAGCAATTTTAAATTACCAAAATAGAGAACGTAGATTTGGTAAAATAAGCGAGCAACTAACGAACTAATCGAACTGAAATAGAGGATTATGAAGAAAATTTTTTGGACAATGTGTATGCTTGGTGCTTACATGGCTCAAGCGCAAGTCGTAGATTCTACGAAAACCATTGATTCAACACAACAAGATAATTTTGTCTTAGATTATAGCAATTCTAAAACTTTCAAACTGAAAGATATTATCGTAACGGGAGATTCTAAATATTCTAAGAATCAAATTATTCGTTACGCAGGTTTTGCTATCGGTGAAGAGATAGAATTACCAGGTACAAAGGTGAATAATGCTGTAAAAAAATTATGGAGATCTAATATTTTCTCTGACATCGATTTGTATGTTAGCAAAATAGAAGGAGACGAAGTAACTTTAGAGCTAGCCTTAGTTTCAGTTCCAAGTTTAGGAGAAATCAAGATGAACGGAGTTAAGAAATCTCAGCGCGAAGATTTAATCAAACAAAATAAATTAAATCCAGGCGTTAAGATTACACAAAGTTTAATCAATTCAACAAATAATAGAATCAAAGATTACTATACTGGCAAAGGTTATCCAAACACAACAATTAAAGTAGATCGTCAACCAATCGAAGGAAAAGAAGATGAAGAAAACATTACATTGGATGTGAATCGTGGAGAGCGCGTGAAGATTAAGAAAATTATTTTCGAAGGAAATGAAAACTTAACTTCTGCTCGTTTGCGAAAAAAAGGAATGAAAAATACCAAACAGAAATCAATTAATATTTTCAAATCATCTAAAATGATTCCTGAAAAATTCCAGGAAGATTTGAAAACATTGGTAGAAGAGTATAAATCTGTAGGTTTTAGAGATGCAAAAGTTGAGTCTTATGATATCGAGAAAGTTGATGATAAAAACTTATTGGTTAAGATAAAAGTCAACGAAGGAAAACCTTATTTCTTAGGAGATGTTACGTTTTCTGGAAACTCTATTTATACATCTGAGCAATTGCAACGAATTTTTGGTTACAAAACAGGCGATCGTTATGATGCAGTAGGTATCAACAAAAAGATCTCAGGATCAGAAAAAGACGACGATATTTCGACATTGTATATGGATGGAGGTTATCTTTTTGCACGTGCTATTCCAGTAGAGAAAAGTGTAAAAAATGATACGATTGATCTTGAAATTAAAATTTTCGAAGGAACGCAAGCGACACTTAACAAAGTTACGATTAATGGTAATACAGAAGCTCATGACCATATTTTATACCGTGAGTTGAGAACAAAACCAGGAGATTTATTCTCTAAATCAGACATCAAGCGTACGATGATGGAGTTAGCTTCTTTGGGATATTTAGAGCCAACGCAAATTGTTCCAGATATTCAGCCTAATCAAGACAATAATACAGTTGACATTGAATGGAAAGTTGCACCAAAATCATCTTCTCAAGTAGAATTGCAAGGAGGATATGGAGCAGGTACATTTATCGGAACGTTAGGATTAACATTTGGTAACTTCTCTCTGAAAAATATTTTCAATAAAAAAGCATGGAAACCAATTCCAATGGGAGATGGTCAACAATTATCTTTGAGAGCACAAGCTGGTAATGGATATAGCAATTATAGTTTTTCTTTTGTAGAACCATGGATTGGCGGAAAACGACCGACTGCTTTATCAACATCTGTTTACTATTCTATGTATGATTACCGTGATAACTATGGTGAAAAAGCGAAGTTAGATATCTTGGGTGCATCTGTAGGATTAACAAAGTTATTAACTTGGCCAGATGATTACTTTAGATTATCAAACTCTATTTCTTATCAGTTATATAACTTTGATAACTATGCGATGTCAGTGGGTAATATGCAATATGAAAACGGTTCGTCGAACAACTTAAACTATACAATAGGTTTATCGCGTAACTCAGCAGGACCAGATCCAATTTTCCCACAATCAGGATCAGAAATTAATTTATCATTTACGACAACTGTTCCTTATTCTGCTTTTAAAGAAAAGGATTATACAAAAATGGACGATGTCGAAAAATTTAAATGGTTAGAATACTATAAATTTAAAGCTAAGGCTTATTTCTACAAAGAATTAACAGGTAAATTAGTTTTAAAAGCTGGTGGAGAATTTGGAGTTTTAGGTACATATAACCGTAAAATTGGAACGATTCCTTTCGAACGTTTTTACTTAGGAGGAACAGGACTTAATCAAAACCGATTTGATGGACGTGAAATTATTTCTTTAAGAGGTTACGAAGATGCTTCTAACTCTGGAGGTCAAAATGGAGATATCACACCAGAAGGAGGAGGTACAATCTACAATAAATATTCGTTAGAATTACGTTACCCAATTACGATGAGCCAGACAGCAAAAATTTATGCCTTAACTTTTGCTGAAGGAGGTAATGTTTGGAACAATACAAGCGAATTTAAACCGTTTGAATTAAAACGTTCTGCAGGTGCAGGGGTACGTATTTACATGCCAGCATTTGGTTTATTAGGATTTGACTTTGGATATGGATTTGATAAAGGATTTGGACAAACAGAACGCTCTGGATGGCAAACTCACTTTATTATTGGACAACAGTTCTAATAAATTATGTAAATTTGTATAGAACTTTTTGGCATAGTTTTAGAATTAACACACTCAGAATATGAAAAAATGGATTAGCTTTATAGCGTTGTTCTTTGGATTTGCAAGTTTAACTTTCGCACAAAGATTTTGTTACGTAGATTCTCAATATATTTTAGAAAGTTTACCAGAGTATACATCATCTCAAAGTAAATTAAAATCTCAAACAGAATCTTGGCAAAAAGAAATTGAACAGAAAAAAGAAAATTTAGTTAAATTACAAACTGAATTTGAAGCTGAAAAAATTCTTTTAACAGCAGAACAAGTTAAAGAGCAAGAACAAAAACTAGCGGATGAAATTGCGGCTGTAAAAGTTTTACAAGATAAACGTTACGGGCCAAATGGAGATTTAGTAAATTTGAGACGATCAATGGTAAAACCTTTACAGGATCAAATTTATAATGCAACAAAAGAAGTTGCAGACAAAAGAGGTTATAGTTTTGTTTTTGACAAAGGAAGTGATTTGATCATGATTTACACGGATCCAAAATTTGATATCAGCCGAGAAGTTTTACATACGCTGAGACCAGATTTGAAACCAACTAATTCAAAATCGAATTCAAATTCTAAAACAAGAAAATAAAAAAGAAACACAAGTAATACAACAAGAAAATAAATTTTAAAACAAATTAGACTAGAAATGAAACAAATTAGATTGATAGCAGTATTTACAATGATGGTTTTCGGTAGCGTTTTATCATTCGCTCAAGAAATTGCACATATTGATACGCAAGCGGTTATTGAATCAATGCCAGCTTATAAAAAAGCAGAAGCAGATTTACAAGCTTTAGGTAAAACTCACGAAGCAAAAATAACTAAATTACAAGCTGATTATAAAACTTTTATGGAGGCAGCTCAAAAAGATTTAGCTGGTAAATCTCAAGAAGAAGCTCAAAAATTAATCGCTGCTAACAAATACCAAGAAAAAGAGCAAGAAATGCAAAAGAAATACGAAACTTATGCAAAAGCTGCTCAAGAAGAAATGCAAGCGAAAGAAAAAGCTTTAATGGATCCAATCGAAAAAAGAGTGATGGATGCAATTAATGCTGCAGCTGCTAAAAAAGGAGTTAAATACGTTTTACCTGCAGGTGTATTAGTTTACAAAGCTGGAGGATATGACTTATTAAACGACGTTAAAAAAGAATTAGGATTATAATTTTAAAAAATTATTAATATCTTCAAGCCACTATTTTAGTGGCTTTTTTTATATATGAAAAGAATTTTAGTTACAGGTGCGAATGGTCAATTAGGTCAATCCATTTTAGAACAATCTAAGACTTACAAAGAAATTGAATGCTTTTTTGTAACTCGAAATGAATTAGACATAACGAATGAAGAGTTAATCAAACATTACTTCGATGATAAATCATTTGATTTTGTTGTCAATTGCGCTGCATATACAGCTGTAGACAAAGCCGAAGATGAGCAAGAAAGTGCTTATTTGGTTAATGCGAAAGCAACCGAATTTTTGGCTAAAATAACAAATGAGAAAAAAATTCCGTTCATTCATGTTTCGACAGATTATGTTTTTGATGGAACTGCTTCTCAACCTCGTATGGAAACAGATCAAACCAATCCAATTGGCGTATATGGTCAAACAAAGTTGGAAGGAGAAAATTTAGCTTTAAAAAACAATCCGAAAACAATTATTCTTCGTACAGCCTGGGTATATTCAAGATTTGGAAATAACTTCGTTAAAACGATGCTAAGATTGTTTCAAGAGAAAGAATCGATTTCTGTTGTAGCTGATCAAATTGGTTCACCAACAAATGCGATTGATTTAGCTGATGCAATTTTAGAAATTATTTCGACAGATGAATTAACTTATGGAATCTTTAATTATTCAAACGAAGGAAAATGTTCTTGGTTTGAATTTGCGCAAAAAATAAAAGAATTTTCAAGTTCAACGATTGAGATTAACCCTGTTCCAACTTCAGCATATCCAACGAAAGCGAAACGTCCTGCGTATAGTTTATTGGACAAAACGAAGATCAAAGAAGTTTATCAACTTACAATCCCGAATTGGGAAGATAGTTTGAAAAAAGAATTGAAACATTTGTTATAATTTCATTTAATGATATAGCAAAAAAGCTCGAGAAATTCTCGAGCTTTTTGTATCTATTAATTAGGAATAATTGCTTAATCTAAAATCTCAAAACGAGTATAGGGCTGTAAAGCTTTCGGAATTTTAACTGTTCCATCAGCTTGCTGATGATTCTCTAAAATAGCGGCTAAAATTCGTGGTAAAGCTAATGCAGATCCATTTAATGTATGAGCCAATTGCGTACCATTTTCGTCTTTGAAACGTAATTTCAAACGATTTGCTTGGAATGTTTCAAAGTTTGAAACAGAAGAAACTTCTAACCATTTTTCTTGTGCTTCAGAGAAAACTTCAAAATCATAAGTTATTGCAGATGTAAATCCAGTATCACCACCGCATAATCTTAGGATACGATAAGGTAATTCTAAATCTTCTAAAATACCTTTTACATGTTCTATCATACCATCTAAAGATGCATACGAATTTTCTGGTTTCTCTATACGAACAATTTCTACTTTCTCAAATTGGTGTAAACGATTTAAACCTCTAACATCTTTTCCATAAGAACCAGCTTCACGGCGGAAACAAGGAGAATATGCCGTCAATGTAATTGGTAAATCTTCAACTTTTACAATTGTATCTCGGTAAATATTTGTTACAGGAACTTCCGCTGTTGGAATCAAGTACAAATCATCTTCACCAATATAATACATTTGCCCTTCCTTATCAGGTAACTGACCCGTTCCATAACCAGATGCCTCATTAACTACGAAAGGAGGAACAATTTCTGTATAACCAGCATCAGCATTTTTATCCAAGAAGAATTGTGTTAAAGCACGTTGTAAACGAGCACCTTTTCCTTTGTAAACAGGGAAACCAGCTCCAGTAATTTTAACACCTAATTCAAAATCAATGATGTCAAATTTCTTAGCAACTTCCCAATGAGGTAAATTTTCAGGTTTCGCAGCTGCAACTCCATGTTCAAAAACAATTTCATTATCGTCTGCATCTTTTCCTTCTTTTACAAGTTCATTTGGGATATTTGGAATTTGATATAAAATCTCTTTAACGGAGTTTTCGTAAGATGATAACAAATCTTGTAATTCTTTCGATTGTGTTTTTAAATCGACAGTTTTAATTTTTAATTCATTAGCCTCTTCCGATCTTCCATCTTTAAACAAATTACCAATTTCTTTTGCTAATTTGTTGGATTCAGCTAATATATTATCCAATTCAAACTGAGTTTTACGACGAAGTTCATCCACATTTAAAACTTCATCAACAAGATCTAATTGTTTGAAGTTACGTTTTTTAAGTCCTTCAATAACACGATCTTTGTTTTCTTGAATGTAAGAAACTACTAGCATATCTTTAATTAAATTTATACAAATGTATAAATAATAAATATTTTAGAATAGCGTTTAAACCATTTCACGCTAAAAATAGATAAAAAAGACATTTTTAGCATTAATTAAAGACTGAAATGAATAAACATAAGAAGTATTGTTTTTTACAAAATAATTTTAAATTTTGTAAAATATTTTTCAAGAACTTCATTTACAATTACTTAATTTTTAAAATATATGAAAATGATGTTACAATTATATTACATTGATTTTACATGACGAAGATCAGTTTTCGAAATAAATTTGTCAAAGAAAATTAATCGAAATTATTAATTAATTAAAACAATAAAAAAATGAAAAAGTTTTTCGCAGTAGTTGCAGTAGCAGCATTATCTTTAGGAGCAGTATCTTGTGGTGAGAAAAAAGCAGAAGAAACTCCAGCAGCAGTAGATTCAGCAGCAGTAGTGGTTGATTCAGCAGCGGCAGTAGTTGATTCAGCGGCAGCAGTAGTAGACTCAGCAGCGGCAGTAGTTGATTCAGCAGCAGCTAAAGTAGAAGCTCCAGCAAACTAATTGAAATAATTCAATCACATAAAAAAACCACTCATTTAATGAGTGGTTTTTTTATGTCGTTTTACGATGTAGATAACGAGTTAACTTGATTGAAAGATCCAATAATATAATTTTAGAATTTCCATTTCGTTCGATGTGATACGAAGCCTCAGTTATTTCTTTTAAAATATCTTCGATGTTTGCTCCATGAATAAACGGTGCAAAACCTTGCCATTTAAAACCTTCAGCATTTATTTGTAAAAAAACTAATTCCTCAGATTGATAGTTTTTTAATAAGGCTTGACGAAAAATTTCGGAGCAATAATTTAAAAAATCTTTTTGTTCACTGCGCGACCAACTTGCAATTTGATTTGACCAATCAATCAAGTCCTTCAAAACAGTTGGTGTTTTTGCTGCCATAAATGCTTTTCGAACCCAAGTGACAAAATATTTATCAAATAAATGTTCGTCATCATTCAACTGATGCAATGCTTCGCGTAAATTTCCCTGTGATAAAAAGGCGATATGTTGCGCTTTTTCTGTAGTAATATTCTTCTTCTCAATTAAATAATTTTGAATATCAGCTTGAGATAAGCGAGGAATTTTCACCAATTGACAACGGGAAGTTATCGTTTGCAAGATTAAATCTTCATGTTCTGTTACCAGTAAAAAAAGTGTTTTGAGAGGTGGCTCTTCTATAATTTTTAACAATTTATTCGCTGCTGCAGTTGTCATTTCCTCTGCTTGCCAAATAATCATTATCTTATATCCACCTTCGTAACTATTTAAAGCAAGTGTTTTTACAATTTCGTCTGCTTCATCAACAGGAATAACACCTTGTTTTTTTTCTATACCAAGGTGAGACATCCAATCGGTTAAATTACCATAAACATTTTCTTCAACAAAGCTTCTCCAATCGTTTAATAAATACTTTGCAAGAGGCTTTTTGACATTTTCTGTTGCCGAATAAGGAAAAGAAAAATGTAAATCGGGATGTTGTAATTTATCAACTTTAAGATTACATTGTTCGTTATTCAATCCACACAAAACTTCTCTTGCATAAGCAAGTGCTAAAGCCAAAGTTCCTGAACCTTCTGGACCAGAAAAAAGCTGTGCATGGCTAATACGACCATCTTTTATAGATTGTTGAAGTTTGTTTTTAATCTCTTGTTGTCCAATTACATTTTCCCAAAGCATAAGCCAAAGTTACTATTTTTATTTTTCAGAATTAATCAAACTTTTTAAATGATTGATTTCTTCTAAATTAGCAATTCCAGAATCATCAATCATAGCAGAAGAATGAAAGTAAGTTGCTTGTGTAAATGAATCGATTTCTTCAATATTTGTCGAACGTAATCCACCACCAGGCATAATCGTAATACGATCTTTTGCTGTCTGTACCAATGTTTTTAGTTGCTGTTTTCCTTCTTCTACATGATGTGCTAAACCGGAAGTTAGAATGGTTTTAAAACCTAATTTGATAACCGTTTCTAATGAATCTTCTGCATCTTTAGTTCGATCAAAAGCTCGATGAAATGTACAAGGAAACGGTTTTGCGAGTTCAATCAATTTTCGATTTCGTTCAAAATCAATTTCATTTTCTTCATTTAAAATTCCGAATACAAAACCATCAATTCTAAAATTTTTAATCATGATAATTTCAGATTTCATTTGTTCAAATTCTTTATCAGAATAAATAAAATCACCTCCACGAGGGCGAATCATAATCATGATTTCTTTGTCTGTTTCTTTTCGCAATGTTTTGATGTCTTCAAATGTTGGTGTAATTCCACCAGAAGAAGCATCTGCACATAATTCGATTCTATCGGCATTCGATTTTGAAGCGACTAATGCGGAGGCTATATTGAAGCAAGCAATTTCTAATTTTTTCATTTTGTAATAGATTTTCCGTCAATCAAACGATTTCCACTTTGATCATAAACGGCAAAGTTAAAGCCTGGATGAATACAAAACGAACCATATTCACCTTGTTTGTTAATCGCGATAAAACCAACTTGAATTGCAGATAAATCTTTATTTCGTGATTCTGTTAACTTAATAATTCGATGTACTGCTTCTTTGCACGCGTTTTCTGGCGAATAACCTTGACGCATCAACTCAACAACCAAATGACTTCCCGCAATACGAATCACTTCTTCGCCATGACCTGTTGCTGTAGCTGCACCAATTTCGTTATCAACATATAAACCCGCACCAATAATTGGAGAATCACCAACACGTCCATGCATTTTATACGCCATTCCACTCGTTGTACAGGCTCCCGACAGATTGCCATGTGCATCTAAAGCAATCATTCCAATTGTATCGTGATTTTCGATGTTAATAGGCATTTGATAATTGGTGTCTTTCAACCATTCTTTCCATTCTTTTTCAGAAATATCGGTTAATAAATTCTCTTTCTTAAAACCTTTTTCTAAGGCAAATTGCAAAGCACCATTCCCAACTAACATCACATGAGGCGTATCTTCCATTACTTTTCGAGCGACTGAAATGGGATGTTTAATATGCTCTAAACCTGCAACAGAACCAATATTTGCTTGATCATCCATAATACAAGCATCTAAAGTAACCTTTCCATCTCGATCTGGACGACCACCATATCCAACACTTCTCTCATTAGGATCAGCTTCTACTAATTGCACACCTTTTTCCACCGCATCTAAAGCGGTTCCGTTTTTACCTAAAACTTTCCATGCTTCAGCGTTTGCTTCTATTCCGAAACGCCAAGTAGAAAGTACAATTGGTTTGGTAATTTTCGTAGATTTTGTATGTTTCGTTTGTGCACTTAGGTCTAATTTTGATGTACCTAAAAGTAGTCCCAAAGCACCTAAATTCTTTATAAAATTTCTTCTATTGTTCATGTGTTAATCGATTTCTAAAATGTATTAAAACAAATATAAATCATATTACTTAAAAATTATCGACTGATTTTTCTACCATTTCAATTCATTTTCAATTCACCTCTTTTTCGTAACTTTATATTCGAAATCGAAAGAAATGCAAACAGAAGTTCTAAACAAAACCTTACAAAACCGTTCTATTAATCCAACTGCAATGAGATTGTTGGTCTTGGACAAATTGATGCATGCAGAAGTTGCATTGAGTTTGGCTGATTTGGAAATTGCAATGGATCAGGCAGATCGAGTAACGATTTACCGAACGTTAAAAAAGTTTGAAGAAAATAAGTTAATACATTCGATTGAAGACGGAACAGGCTCTATAAAATATGCTTTGTGTGAATCGAGTTGTAAATGTACACCCGAATTTACGCATGCTCATTTTCATTGTAACAAGTGTAATCAAACCTATTGTTTACGAAATATTCACTTACCAGAAATTGATCTTCCCAAAAATTTTCAAGCAGAACAATCGTCTTTTATCTTGAAAGGAATTTGCGATCAATGTAAAGCCTAACTTTGCAACCAAATTGCATCAACCACATGCTAACTTTGCTGTCTTAAATGATTCATTATGGCAAATTGTAAGACTTGTTGTTCAACAGACGAACCTCAAAATCACTCTCACGAAGGTCACGATCATAATCACGAAGGTCATGACCATAATCACGAACACAACAATAGTAAAATTTTATTAGGAGCGAGTTTAGCTATTTTCTTTGCTGGAATATTTGTTCAATATGTGTTAAAGCCATCTTGGTTCGTAGATAATCAAACGATTCGCTTGATATGGTTCGCTATTTCTTATATTTTAGTAGCAGCACCTGTTTGGAGTGAAGCGTTTAAATTGGCTAAAAAATTAGACTTTTTCAATGAATTTTCATTGATGGGAATTGCAACTTTAGGCGCTTTTATTATTGGGGAATATCCCGAAGGTGTTGCCGTAATGCTGTTTTATACCATTGGTGAAATGTTTCAAGAAGCAGCAGTTAATAAAGCAAGAGGAAATATAAAAGCCTTATTAGATGTTCGTCCAGATACAGCGCATGTTTTACGAAATGGTCATTTCGAAACCATAAAACCACACGATGTTGCAATTGGTGAAACAATTCAAGTTAAAGTTGGAGAAAAAGTTCCGTTAGATGGAATTATGCTTTCGGATAAAGGGAGTTTTAATACAGCGGCATTGACGGGAGAAAGCAAACCTTCTACATATAAAACAGGTGAAACAGTTTTGGCCGGAATGTTAAATCTTGAAAACGTAATAGAAATTCAAACAACTAAAAAGTTTGAGGATAGTTCGATTGCTAAAATTTTACAAATGGTTCAGGATGCAGCTTCTCGTAAAGCTCCTACTGAATTATTTATCCGAAAATTTGCAAAAATATATACGCCAATTGTTTTCTTTTTAGCAACAGCTTTGGTGATCATTCCTTACTTTATTGTTGATAATTATGATTTCAATGATTGGTTATATAGAGGTTTGGTTTTCTTGGTTGTTTCTTGTCCTTGTGCATTGGTGATTTCGGTTCCGTTGGGTTATTTTGGTGGAATTGGAGCAGCTTCGCGTAATGGAATTCTAATAAAAGGTTCTAATTTTTTAGATTTAATGGCGAAAGTAAATACCGTTGTGATGGATAAAACTGGAACCATGACTGAAGGCATTTTCGATGTGCAGAAAATAGAAACAAATCTACCTCAAATGGAATTTTTACGCTTGGTTTCAGCGTTAGAAAAACAATCAACACATCCCATAGCAAAAGCCATTGTAGCCAATCATCCTTCTGATTTGAAGGCAATAGAAGTGGAAGAAATTTCAGGAAAAGGACTAAAAGGAAAAGTTGATGGTAAAATTGTTTTAGCAGGAAATACAAAATTATTGGATCATTTTTCGATTCAATATCCACAAGAAATACATGCTATTGTAGAGAGTATTGTTGTCGTTTCAATAGATCACAAATATGCTGGATATATTACAATTGCAGATAACATAAAAGAAGATGCACAACAAGCGATTCAAAAAATGAAAGCTTTGGGTGTCACGAAGACGATTATGTTGAGTGGTGATAAAGATACAATTACACAAAAAGTTGCACAAGAAGTTGGTGTTGATGAAGCTTTTGGAGGATTATTGCCAGAAGGAAAAGTAGAAAAAGTAGAAGCCTTGAAAAAAGATACAAATCAAGTGGTCGCTTTTGTAGGAGATGGAATCAATGATGCGCCTGTTTTAGCTCTTTCTGATGTCGGTATTGCAATGGGAGGTTTAGGAAGTGATGCGGCAATTGAAACGGCTGATGTAGTGATTCAAACCGATCAACCATCTAAAATAGCAACTGCTATAAAAATAGGACGCGAAACGAAAAAGATTGTCATTCAAAATATCATTTTAGCAATGGGTGTAAAAGTGATTGTATTATTACTTGGTGCCGAAGGAATTGCCAATATGTGGGAAGCCGTTTTTGCAGATGTTGGTGTCGCTTTATTAGCAATTTTGAATGCAGTACGAATTCAGCGAATGAAATTTTAGATCAACAAAAAAGCGACCAATGGTCGCTTTTTTGTTAAATATATAATTCCTTCATCAAATCTAAATCAATGTTCAAGATATCGGTTAAATAATTTTCAACTGATCCAAAATTCTGATTAATTGCTCGGTAAGAACTCTCCAAATATTCAGGTAAAACAGTTATTAAGTATTTATAATTCGGATCGATTTTTAAAATGTGCGCATACTTTTGTTCCAAATAGACATTAGAAGCTAAATAATCATCCATGATTGTATCAAAATCAACTTTTAATGCAGATAAAATCATCGCTGTTGCAAATCCTGTTCGATCTTTTCCGGCTGTACAATGAAATAAAATCGGCGTTCTGTTTTTGTGTTGTATGATATCAAAAAAGCTTTTGTATTGTGCCTGACAGGTTTTATCTAAAACAAAATCTTCATAAATTTTACACATAAAACTTTTTGGATTAGAAATACCAGCTTTAAATTCTTGCACTAACTCTTCGAAATGTCCAGATGAAATATCCAAATGAACTTCGTGATTACAACTGTTCGGAATATGATCTTGATTTTTTAAGCGTTCGTAAGTTGTGCGTAAATCTATAATTGTTCGGATTGGGAAATCATTCAAAACTTCTAAATCGTCATCCGTCAAATTAGCCAAATCATCTGATCGAATTAACAATCCTTTTCTTAAAATTTCATTTTGTGTGTTAACTATTCCACCTAAATCTCTGCAATTAAATCCGCCTTCAAGTGGAAGAGTTCTTTCACTTAGCGAGATTTCGCATAAAGTATTCTCCATTTTCTGTTCGTTTTTTAGGTTATTTTTCAATAGTTAAAAGTTACGGGTATTTATTTAGTTTAACGTATTAAAAAAACGATAAGTTTTTACTTT
>NZ_CALGVK010000190.1:0-10382 GCF_937930195.1 uncultured Empedobacter sp. | reverse complement strand
AAATCATCTTTGTATCTTCACCTTTCAAACAACAAATAATGAAATTCGTTACTTTCTTAGACAATCAACAAGAAAAAGTAGGTCTTGTTTGGCAAGATACGGTGTATGACTTGACCAAAATTAATTCTAATTTACCCACTACCCTAATTGATATTTTAGCTGATGATGATTTTTCACTTTTAATCTGCCAACAGCTTACAAAGGAAATCTCACGTGATGAACACAAATACGCTATTGTAGCAAATCCTCACATCTTAGCACCTATACCTCATCCCACGAGTTTTAGAGATGCCTATGCTTTTCGCCAACATGTCGAAACTTCTCGTTTAAACAGAGGTTTAGACATGATTCCTGAATTTGATCAATTTCCAGTCTTCTATTTTTCTAATCATCAGGCGATTCAAGGTCCTGGAAAAGTAGTTGCCATGGAGAAGCATTTCGACCGAATGGATTTTGAGCTCGAAGTTGCCATCGTCATTAAAAAAGAAGGGATAAATATTAAAGCTGAAAATGCTGATGAATACATCGGTGGATTTATGATCCTGAATGATTTGAGTGCCCGCGCTTTGCAAATGGATGAAATGAAACTAAACCTTGGTCCTGCAAAAGGAAAAGATTTTGCGTCAATGTTTGGTCCCTATTTGGTAACACCAGATGAAATCGAAAGCTACAAAGTAGCACCTAAAGATGGTCATATCGGAAATTGTTATGATTTAGCGATGACCTGTGCTGTGAATGATGTTGAAGTTTCTCAAGGTAATTTCAAAGATATGCATTGGACATTTGCTGAAATCATCGAACGAATTTCCTATGGCGTGAAGCTTTATCCGGGTGATATCATCGGTTCTGGAACAGTTGGAACAGGTTGCTTTCTTGAACTAAATGGAACTGGAAAACGCCAAAATCCTAACTACAAAGAACAATGGTTACAACCAAATGATCATATCGAAATGTCTGTCACAGGATTAGGAAAATTAGTAAATTCTGTTCATCTTTATAACCAATAATCTCAATTTATGCAACACACAAAATCCTTTGAACCTAACACAAGTCAGTTCGATGATATTTTCAAACATGCTATTTCTCCACGTCCTATTTGCTTTGCAAGTACAATGGATAAAGATGGAAATGTAAATTTGAGTCCATTTTCTTTTTTCAATATGATGGGACAAAATCCACCAATTTGTGTTTTTTCACCGTTAAGAAAAATGAGAGATGGAACAACAAAACATACGTTAGAAAATATATGGGAACATCCAGAATGTGTGATTAATATTGTAAATTATGATATTGTACAACAACAATCCTTGGCGAGTGTCGAATACCCAAAAGGAGTAAACGAATTTGTAAAAGCTGGTTTTACAGAACTTCCTTCCGAATTGGTAAAACCTCCTCGCGTTGCAGAATCGCCTGTGCAATTAGAATGTAAGGTACGCGAAGTAATTTCGATTACAGATCAACCCGGTGCAGCAAATTTAGTTATTGCGGAAGTAGTGCGATTGCATATTCACAAAAACTTGTTGGATGAAAATGATAAAGTTTCCCCTTATGATTTGGATTTAGTTGCGCGTATGGGTGGAGATTATTATTGCCGTATCATTCCAGAATCAATCTTTGAAGTTGAAAAACCAACCCGTACTGTTGGTTTAGGAATAGATCAACTACCAGATGAAGTGAAGCACTCTAAATACTTAACAGGTAATAATTTAGGTCAATTAGGAAATGTAGAAAAATTACCGACAGAAGAAATGATTTTTCATTTCAAAGAACAATTAACGGAACGTTTAGACATCGAGAAATTTAAGTCGGTTGAGGTACGTCATCAAGTAGCTGCAAAACTTTTGGAACAAGGTGACGTAAATGGTGCATGGTATTGGTTGTTGATGAATATTTAGTTCATGAATAAAACGGCATTGATTTTAGGAAGTACAGGTTTGATCGGTTCTTTATTGTTGGATAAATTATTAAAGCATTCTAATTATTCAAAAGTTATTATGGTTGTTCGAAAACCTCAGCAAATTAATCATCCGAAATTAGTTGAGATTGTAACTGATTTTAATTCTCAAATAAATTTAGATGATATTGAAACGATTGATTCTATCTTTTCTTGCTTAGGAACAACACGTAAGAAAACGCCTGATTTAAATGCGTACCGAAAAATTGAAATAGATATTCCAGTACAATTTGCACAATTAGGAAATAAAAAAGGGTTGACGAAATTTCATTATATTTCTTCGGTTGGTGCAATTGCTACAACCTCTAACTTTTATCTAAAAATGAAAGGGGAAGCAGAAAAAGCTTTGCTACATGAAAATGTGAAACAGCTGTTTCTATACCGCCCTTCTTTGTTGATTGGCAATCGAGTCGAATATCGTTTGGCTGAAAATATCAGCGCTAAGATATTACCTTTGTTTAATCCTTTTTTGGTTGGAAATCTCTCCAAATACAAATCCATTGCAGCCGAAAAAGTGGCGCAAGCATTACTCGAAAATGATTTACACATAACTTCAGAAAAAGTTTCTGTATTGTATTATAACGAAATTATGAATTCTAAAAATAAAATTTAATGATCATATTAGCTGTACTCTTACCTTGGCTATCCTTTATACTAAGAGGAAAAATAATTCATGGTGTGATTTGCTTAGTTTTACAAATCTCCTTATTCGGATGGTTACCAGCTGCAATCTGGGCTGTTGCCTCTCTTTTAGACGATAGAAACAAAGCCAGAATAAAAGAAATGAATCGAAATAATTAAACAATAAAAGCCAACCGATCGGTTGGCTTTTATTGTTTTAAAAAGTCTGTAAATCAATAATTATAGTGAGTTTTTTATCAAGGATAGACGATAATTTTAGCCTATCAATTACAACGACTATGAAAAATACAATGTTCCTTACGGTTTTCTGTTTGCTTACTTGTTTTATACATGCACAAGAATACACCACCGATAATATTGTGATCAAGCAAGGCAATCAAGTTTTCTCTATTTATGATACAAAACAAACAATCACCTTAAATCCTACTGAATTTAGTATCGAGTATCTGAATAAGCCTTATCAAGAGAAAAAGAATTTATTTTATGCGGCGCAAGCATTGGTAACGGATCATTCGGTTGACATCAATTTACATGAAGGAACTGAAATAGAAAGTATCCCATATTTTGAGGCTGGGACAGGCTTTGCTGCCGAAGAAAATCAATTGCTACACTACCCTTTCTTATCGCTTGATGGACACCAGTATTTGTATTACGTTCCGAATAAAGACAAACGGGTTGAAAAATCAGGAACTTCTGGACAATGGGATATTCACAAATGGACGTTAAAAGGTGTTTTTCAATATGATGCTGAAATGGATTGGAATATCTACGATAACAATCAAGTGTATATTACATTAATTATTGACCGAAACTTAGATGGAATTCTTCAGAAAGGCGAGTTTTTTACACTTCAAATTATGTTCGAGAAATAATAGATATAAGCTTCAAACCAGTTCCTATAAGGCTTTATAGATTTTATTCTAATTATTTCATTTTACGAAAAGGCTTTATATTCGCTTTACAAAATATAATTTTCTATCATGTCTAAAAGTACACGTGCTTTGAAAAATCTTCTAAAAAAACGTATTCTACTCTTCTTTTTTCTTGTAAGTGGAATAATAAATGCACAAGAGGTATTGACAAATTATGAAAATCAATATAATAACACAAAGCTAAACTCTTCTGAACGTTACGAAATTACAGGAAAATATGCGCAAGCGTTATTCTTTAATCATCAGAAAGAAAAAGCATTTGCTATTCTCAAAGAAAATATTCTTGCTTCAGAAAAGCTAAAAGATGGTAAACATGCCGCTTATTTGTATTGTATTTCTGCAATGAATAATCGAATTGAAAATAATAGTACGACTTCTAAACATGATTTACAAAAAGCAATTTACTATAGTGGACGCACTAATGACTATTCAACAAAAGGTTATGTAAAATATTGTGAAGGTTGGCTAAATTTACGAAATAATGAAGATGCAAAAGCGGTTAAGAATTTTATTGAGGCATTAAAATTCTTTGATAAATCGCCAGAAACACCAGTTGTATTAACAAGAATGACATCGGTTTATAATCAATTGACGGGTATTTATTCACGTTGGGATGATTATGAATTACAAGAAAAATACAGCAAACTTGCCTTACAAGTAGCGAAAAAACAAGATAATCCAAATCTCATTTTTGCTGCGTACATGTCTATTGGTTATATGTACGAGCAAAAGTTTATGCAAAATAAAAAAAATATCTATACCCGAGATTTAGCAGAAAAATATTACAGCAAAGCGATTGATACCTATTACAAGAATAAAAAAGAGATGATAACGCCTACAGATTTATCTTTTGTAGCAATCAATTTAGCGAATCTTTACCTTAATTTTTATCCAAAAACCTATCAAAATAAAGTTGTAACCTATGCAGAATTAGCAAAAGAAATAGGAATTGAAACAGATCAAGCAAATCATGTTGCTGCTGCAAACGGAATTTTAGCTGATTTAGCAATACAAAAAAATGACATTCAAACTGCTAAAAACTATCTCTTGCAGTCGGTCATAAAAGTCAATGAGAATGCTATTCCCGACAAAAATATCTTACAATCGTTGTACCTAAGCTTATCCGAAATCGAAGTTAAAGAAGGAAATTTTAAAGAAGCACTGCGGTTCCATAAGCTGTACACATCGATGTACAAAGAAATCTATGACAACGAGCAAGCGCAAATCAGTAAACGTTTAGAAGCTCAATTTGATAAAGAGCGTCAGCAACAACAAATGATTCGCATGCAATTGGAAACAGAGAAAAAAGAGCAACAAATTCAATTGATGCATTCGTTAGGTATTCAGCAAAAACAAGAGTTAGAAAACACCAAGCTAAGCGAGAATTTCCAACGAAAACAATTAAAATTATCACGTTTAGAAGCGGACAAAAGATCACAAGAATTAACCATTTCTCAACAAAATCTAAAACTATCTAACTTAGAAAATAAAAATCGTAAAGACGAATTGGTGAATTATATCGCAGAACTTAATTTCAAAAATAAATTAAATAACTATTACATCTTTTCGATTGTTGTTTTTATCGTCCTACTTGCTTTATTACTTTATGCACTAAAACAGCGAAATAAGCATTTAAAACAACGAGAAGAATTACATAATTTGGAGATTGAACAAGAACGACAAAATTCTAAGATTTCGACTTTAACAGCACTTCTCGATGGTCAAGAACAAGAACGTACTCGTCTTGCTCGTGATTTACATGACGGTTTGGGTGGTTTACTTTCGGGAACTAAAATTCAGTTAACTCATTTGAATGAAAAAATTGACGAAAACTCAAAAATAGACATGGAAAAATCTATTCATCAATTGGATGGAGCTGTCGATGAATTGCGCCGCGTTGCACATAATTTAATGCCCGATTTATTACTGAAATATGGATTGGAAGAAGCTTTAAAAGAATATGCCATTCGTATGGCAAACGAACAATTGGATATTGATGTTCAATTTTTGAGATTTACCAATTCATTAAACAAAGAAAATCAATTATTGGTGTACCGAATTATTCAAGAGTTGGTGAACAATGCCATAAAACACGCTCACGCCGAACAAATAATTATACAATTTGTCGAAGATGATACCAATTATACTGTAACGGTTGAAGATGATGGAAAAGGCTTTGATGTAAACAATACTAAACTCACACAATCAGCAGGTTTGCATAACATTCAATCCCGTATTCAGTTTTTAAAAGGACATTTAAATATACACTCAGAAATCGATTTAGGAACCACTATAGAGTTCCAATTTCCTAAACAATAATTTATGATTAATATAGCAATTACAGACGATCACCCTTTATTATCAGAAGGATTACGAAATATTTTAAGTCATCAATCTAATTTACAAGTTGTGGATTGTTACACTTCTGCTCAACAATTACAAGAAGCGTTAAAATCAACTGAAATTGATATTCTTTTATTAGACATCAATCTTTCGGATACCAATAGTATTGAATTGATAAAACCTATAAAGAAAAAATACCCCGCAATGCACATCATCATGTTAAGTGTACATAACGAATATGCGGTGATAAATAGTTGTTTGGAAGAAGGTGCTTCGGGATATATTCAGAAAAATGCTTCTGTTGATGAAATTTTAGAAGGAATCAACTCTATTTTTGATGGAAAGAAATTTCTTTGTTCACAAACAAAAAATGTATTGAGTAAAAAGGAAAAAGATGGGTTGAATACCATTCCAAAACTTACACGACGCGAAAAAGAAATTATGATTGAAGCAGCGCAAGGATTAACGACTCAACAAATTGCAGAAAAATTATTTATCAGTACGCATACAGTTGATAGTCATAGAAAAAACTTGATCGAAAAGTTCAAGACTTCTAACCTAAGTTCGGCAATTACCACTGCAATAGAATATGGATTGATTTCAAAACCTTAAAAAATAACTATAAATAGGGATATTATAGGGTGCCAAAATTTCTCAACTTTGTCGTTATAAAACGGAAATTTCATCACCATTTACATTCGCAATAAGATTACTAACTGATTCTTATTAACTAAAACTACAATTTAAAAAAATCGCTTCATTTCTTTAATCAAGCGATTTTTTATTCAATATAGCTAAAAGCAGTGATGAATTAAATAGTTTTTATGCAGTATTTTTAAAACAAAAATGAAATGGCATTATATCATTATTTTATTCGCCTTTGTCGGTTGCTCTGCTCAAACCAAATTAAAGGTTGAAACCATCTTAGCTACACCAAAAATAGTGACTGCACAAGATCCTGAAACAGGTAGAAAGTATCAAAAAACGAATTTTGTAACGATTACACAACGTTTGGAACCTGCGATTGTGATGCACGAAAAGAATGAAAAAAAATTAAGGTTTTCACTGCAAGGAAATATTAATTCTGGTGGACATTCTATACATAAAGTAAGAAAAATTCGTTTCGAAAAAGAGAAGTCACTTGAACATAGTATCCTATTAAAATATTATTTAGAAATCGTTTATGTCGCAGGAAAAGAAGGGGCTAATGTAAGAGGCTACAACTATTCGAAAGAAGAAACCTATAGTATTCCAAAAGGAATTAAGGAAATCAAAATCGAGTTGTATGAAGATCGAGTAAAAAAAAGAACAAGTTCGAAAAACCCTAAATTAAAGCTTGTTGCTCAGCAAATTGTTGAGTTTTAACTTAAAAGTTGATACAAAGAAAAAATCCAAGTCATAAAATGAACTTGGATTTTTTTATAATAGAATAAAACGAATATTTAGTGAGATAATCTAATAACTGGATTAACTAAAGCTTCGTTACAATTTTCGAGTTTAACTCTTAAATATTGTGGATTACCATAGTTTTGTTCTTGACGTTTAGTTTGAACTTTCACTAAAATAATTCCTTCATTTTCATACTCTGTGTATAATCGGTCAATCGTGTAATACATCACTTTTGCACCAGTATGACTGTACGTTAATTGTGAATTTGGAATATCTTCGATTTCTAAAATCTCCTTAATTGCATTACCATCTTTGTCTAACAATGGCAAATCATTAGTAGGATCTTCGTCATTGTCAGGAATTGTGTATGTCCCTCCGAATTTAACAACTTTTGCAATCGAAATCTCATATTCTGTACAAAAGTCTGGACTTTGAATTGCTAAAAAGTCAGCTGCACAAATTTTTGTCACTTCTTTTGGATCCTCTTGTCCTTCGAATAACATCATTGGAGCAATACGTATATCATGTACATGCATTCCGTCCCCTAAATTTACACTTACTGTACTAAATTGTTGAATTTCGAAAGAATCAAATGGTATTGTAATTGGTTTAGAAATTACAGCTCTACGTTTGTTTTTAAAGTTAAATAATCCAATATCTAAAACTCTAAATTTTTCCATATTCTCTTCCCCAACTTTTGTATCTCCTAAATAATAAACAATTTTGAAGTTTCCTAATTGCAACAAACTTAAATTTAACACATTGATATTTGGATAAGCTAATGTAATCTGCACTTGATCTCCAGGTCGAGCTGGTTGACGTAAATGTGTACGTAAAAACTGTTGATTTAACACTCCCGCAGTAGCATTAAATAGAGTATAACTATCATAGTTGTCATCTACAGCATAATAAGGATGCACAACAGATGATAAACCACTTGCAACATTTAAAACTTCTGATCTATTTCCCCAAGTGACATCATTCGTAAATTCATTTAACTTGATATCTGTATTTTTAATTCCTGTTAACTTTGTTCCATCTACATCATTTTGTTCTGTTGGATAAACCAAAGATTTTGGTGGATTTACAATGATATCTCCTAATGGTTTATAATCAGGTGATGTAATTTCTTCCTCTTCCTCAATATACGCATAGAAAACAGTTGCCAAATCTGCTACTGATAACAAAGAACCTAATTGTATACGAACTCCGTTATAGCCTACATGCTTTCCATTAGTTTCTGCTGGAATAAAAGAAAACTGGAATACGTTATCTCCTTTTAACAAATCTAATACTCCTCCTTTTACACCAAATGATGTACCTACATTTGAATTTCCTATTCCTATTCCAATGTCTTCAGGATTAGTCGCTTTTGTATGTCGACCAACAGCACTTACTCCTCCGGCTAACTTTAGTCCTGAATATTGTTCCCCTAATTTTATAGTTACTTTTTTACCTCTAAGCTCTTCTGCTGTATATAAAACGCGTTTAGATTTAGGGTCATTAGGATCAGATAATTTCGTAAAGTACAAATCGACACCAGTTGTACCTAGTCCTAAAACTACTAATCCCCCTGTAATCGTTGCATAATCTGCGCGGTTTCCATTGACTGCTTTTTCTTCTCCCTCAACTCCACCAGCACCAGAAGTCCAATCTCTAACATCGGTAGCGAAAATCTTTTTCTTCACAATATCACAATCTTTTAAATCATAAACAATTAATTGAATAGCAACAGAAGTAACACAACCTTCTATTGGCGCACCGGTAATAGTTGTCGCTTGAATTGTATAAGTATATTCTCCTTTCTTTAGATCAGAAATTGTAGTGGCAACTTCTTTTCCTTCTGAATCATAAATAGTAATAGTCGATGGGAATTTCGTTGATACCGTAGGGAAAGTAAATTCCTTTCCTTGTTCTACAGCAAATGCATTGACTTTATCAGGTAATGCAATTGTATTTTCTTCAGATGGTGTAACTAAGACTGGAGAAGTATAAGCATATCTATTTAGACCAATTGTTTTTGCTTGTCTTCTTACTAAAGTAGTTTTCTTTAATCCTTTAATTACTAACTTATCACCTTTTTGAATTATTACATCACCAACAGATTGATCTTTTTCATTTTCTTTATCAGTTAAACTTCCAAAATCCTGCCAAGTAGCTCCGTTATCTACACTAGCTTGCCAATTGTAAGACATTAAATAAGCAATATAGGTTGCTTTTTCTACATTTACAACTTCAATTTCACCATTATAACACGTTTCTCCTATCGTTGAAATCTTTCCAGGGTTAAAAGGACCTTCATCTCCATTTACAACTAAAACAGCTCCATTATCTGATTGATCAGTATTATTCTGAATTGGTGTCCACCAATTAGCCCAATTAGGCTTACCTGTTGGCAAATTATTGTAAATAAACTTTGGTGCAACTATAGCATAATAACCATTATTTATTGTATTCTGATTTACATTTTCTCCATCATAATTAGGTGCAATTGCAGCATATTTATAGAACTTTGATTGATGAGTAAATACACCTTCTAAACTAGAGTCTCGTCCAGTTTCAGGTACAAACTGAGAAGGTAATCTAATTTCAGATTTTCCAAAATCATCTTTAAAAATTACTTGGGCATCAGCTTGTTGTAGGGTTACTAATCCTAGTACACCAAGGATATAATTTTTTAATTTTAATTTCATATTGTATTTTTTTAAAAGATTTATAAATGATTAACAAGCGTTAATTACTTAACCTTTAATACAATATTCATAAATGTACCATTTCTAATGATAGAATTTGGCGTTACTTTATATGTTAACGTCCCAGCATCATCGACTTTTATATCTGTAAAAACAGTTTTATCTGCATGTGTTATAAAATATTCGTAATTATCTGCTTTTAATACAATATCCTTTAAACCAGTTGTTGTGGTACTATTTGTCACAGGTTCTGTAAATTGTTTTTTGTATAAATCGTGTAATTTAACTGTATATACAGAAGTTGTCGCATCAAATGTATATGAAGAATTTGACGTATCCACTATTCTACTATCAGTTGGTAATGTTGGCAATACAATAGAAGCCATATCAAAGACGCCTGGATTAGCATTTCCCGAAGATAGTTTTACC
>NZ_CALGVK010000189.1:0-2525 GCF_937930195.1 uncultured Empedobacter sp. | reverse complement strand
AATATATTATAATGGAAGAATATCTAAAAATAGAAGAAAAAATAAACCAAGATTTCATCACTTTAAAATCGAAAAAGAATAAAATAAGCAATGTAAGGCTTCTGTCGTTTATTAGTTCACTTGTGTTTTTCTCGCTTTATGTTACTTCAAGTAATGATTTATATTTAATTATTTCTACAATATTATTTGTGGTTTTCATCATTTTGGTGGTAATTACTTCCAGGATTTCTACTCAACTTACCTATTTTACACAAGCTTTAGAAATAATTTCACAACTAAAAACTGATGATTCTATCGATCAATTTGTTGAAGATAATTCTAAATTCAATAATGTTTACAACAAAGATTTAGATATTTTAGAAGGTAATTCAATCTTTAATCGAATCAATAAAACACAAACGCGAATCGGTAGTTTACAATTGAAATATTATTTATCGAATTTAATTTTAGACAAAACCGAAATTATAGAACGTCAAAACGCTTTTACAGAATTAGCTGAAAAAAGAGATTGGATTGTGACATTTTTGACATTTATGAAACGATTAAAAATGAATCAATCTTCTATTTTTGTTTTTGAAAATCGTGTATTTAACAATCAGTTTTTGAAAGTTATTCCAAGTGTTGTTTCTGCCATCAATATCCTTTGTTTTGTCTATTTGGCTTTCATTGGTTTTCCAAAAGTAATAGTTTTTTATTGGATATTAACCGCTGTATTCGTTTCGAGTGCAATTACGTTTGTCTACAAAAAACAACTAAAACGAGTGGCTGCATACACCACAATGAAAGCAGATGAATTGGATAATTTATACGAAGTTTGTAAACATATAGAGGATGAAATTTTTCAATCGAAACTAAACTCAGAAATACAAGCAACGTTTAAAAATCCAACTAAATCATCTTCATTAATTAAAACCATTTCTTCGACCAAAGAAACCTTAGATGCAGCTAATTTTCCAATTGTTGGTTTTGTATTAAATACTTTTTTCTTGTGGCGATTAAATTATTCAATAAAATTTGAAAATGAAGTTCAAAAAACTGTTCATCAAATCAAACCTTGGTTAGATGAATTGGCTAAATTAGAGGCTTTTGTTTCGTTTGCTTTATTTAATGATAAGTTTAAATCTTTTACTTTTCCAACTATTGCAGATGAACCTTATGAATTAAAAATATACAATGGTTTTCATCCATTATTGAATGAAGAAACTGTTGTTAAAAATGATTTTGAGACAAATCGTCCAAATAATATTGCAATTATAACGGGAGCAAATATGGCTGGAAAAAGTACGTTTCTTCGTACAATTGGAACAAATTTAGTACTGGCTATGAACGGTTTAAAAGTAAGTGCAAATAAAATGTCATTTTACCCAATGGATTTATTTACAAGTATCCGTACAGCAGATAATTTGTCTTCAGGTGATTCTTATTTTAAAAATGAAATCAATAAATTGAAAATTTTAATTGATCGATTGGAGGATAATCAACCGCAAATTATTATTCTGGATGAGATTTTGAAAGGGACCAATTCAGAAGATAAATTGATTGGTTCGCAAAAATTTTTGGAAAAGCTTATTCAATCTCCAACGAAATTAATAGGTTTTATCGCAACACACGATTTAGAATTAACGAAAATGGAAAACGATAATCCTGCTCATATTATCAATTATTGTTTTGAATTGAAAAACATTGATAACAATTATTTTTCGGATTACAAATTAAGAAAAGGCACTACCAAAATGATGAATGCCATTTTCTTAATGAAACAATATAAAATTATTGATTAGCATAAATCTATTTCAAATCAATAATATAGGCTGCATTTATTTGTTTAAAATCATCAACTATCGAATTTGCTTTTTCTAAATTTTGATTTTTAGAATTGACACTTTTATAACCTAAACAATAGAGGTTTGCGCAAAATGCAGCTTCAACTCCGTTTGTAGAATCTTCGATAACAATGCACTCGTCATGTTCTGATTTGGCTATTTCAGCCGCATGTAAAAAAATAGCTGGATCAGGTTTTGATTTAGGAAAGTTTTCACCCGATATTTTATGTGAAAAATATTGATCCAATTGAAAACGACTAAACACACGATCAATCGTACTTTTTGATGCAGACGAAGCTAAGATTAATTCAATTTTATTAGCATACAAATCTTTAATCAACTCTTCTACTCCATCTATTAAATACAAATCAGGTTTTGTATCAAAAGCTTCATTAAAAATCGCTCGTTTCCTCAAAACTAAATCATTTACTTCTTCTTTCAAATCAAACTTATCTTTTAAAATTTGATACACATTTTTTGTCGATTGACCGGTAAAAGTTGCAAATAATTCTTCTGTTACTGGAATATTCAATTCTTTATAATGTTCGAAATAAGCGTATTTGTGTACAGGTTCTGTATCGACAATTACACCATCCATATCGAAAATTACTGTTTTAATCATTGTTGTTTTGTTTGTACAAAATTAGCTGTTTAATAGAGATGAATGTAATTTATCTAATTTTAGAATGATTTTAAATTAAG
>NZ_CALGVK010000188.1:0-26432 GCF_937930195.1 uncultured Empedobacter sp. | reverse complement strand
GATATTTTTAACCTCTTTAGCAATTGAATCAGAAAATAATAATTTTACCTTTGAAGATGTGTTTCTTAAGCCTATAATGACTACTGTAACACCAGCATTTCCTTTGGCATTATTTATCCATTTAAACGATTGGTATGCAAAACTAATTTCTAATTTATCTGTCAAAATACGTGGCCAAGTCAATGCAACCAATAATCCTTGACAAATAGAATTTGTAGATACAAAAGCTAACTGCGCATTTATATCTTCAATATACTTAGCACCTTTGTAAAACCAAATGGATACATAATCTAAACTTTTGTAGTCTTTTTTAAAGACCAATTCCATATCTGATTTTTGTTCTGCATCTTGGTTTCTACTTCCTAAATAAGGTGGATTACCAATAATGTAGATTTCATCATTTTCTTTTTTAGGACAAACCTGTTCCCAATCAACACGCGCTGCATTCCCAGCAGTTATGTTTCCACTTTCTTTAAGCGGTAAAATAGGATTCGATTTTCCGTAATCTAACAACTCTAACTCAAATACTTGGTTCATTTGGTGTTCTGCTAACCAAAGCGAAAGTATCGCCATTTCATGTGCAAAATCTTTGATTTCTATTCCATAAAACTGAGAAAGTTTAATTTCAGAAAAATAGATTTTACGTTGAGTAGCATTCAGATCTAATAATTCTTTGATAATCTGAATTTCGAGATTTCGTAATTCTTTGTAGGTAATAATCAAGAAGTTCCCACTACCACAGGCAGGATCAAAAAATTTAATCTTTCCTAATCTATCCAATAAAGCTTCTAATCCTTTTATTTTTCCTTTATTTTTCTCAAACTCTTCGTACAAATCATCCAAGAACAAAGGTTTGATTAACTTCAGAATATTAACAACCGAAGTATAATGCATTCCCAAATTATTACGTTCGGCTGGATCTGCAACCGCCTGAATCATCGAACCAAAAATATCAGGATTAATCTCGGACCAATCTAATTCGCCCGAATCCAAAAGAATTTGACGAGCTTTAGTCGAAAATTTAGGACATTGAATATCATCACGAAATAAACCACCATTTACGTACGGGAATTTATCAAAATGAGGTTCAAAACTTCCTTGATTATCAGGAGTATTTAATTTTTTGAAAAGTGTCGTTAAAAATAAATCAACATCAGAACCATCTTTTTTGGTGTTATTTGCAAGTGTTTCTGTAAAAATACTTTTCACTTCAAATATTCCCGTGTCCTCTGCAAAAAAACAAAATAACAAACGCGATAAGAAGATATTTAATTGATGACTTCCTTGTGCAATCCAATCAGGATTGTCAACTACCAAAATATCATACAATTCGCCTAACTTATACGCTGCATCACGATCTAATTTGTTGTCATTACTTACGCGGTAAATCTCGGCACCAGAAAGTGGTAGAAAAAAATCAGTTTGTTCACCTAATTCTTCAATCGGAAACTCTTTATTATTTCCTAATTTGGTGTCAACAGCTAAAACATCTTTAAAATCAGTTACAACAATAAAACGAGGTTTTTGTTTCTTGATTTTTTCGTCTTTTGCTAACTCATCAATCAGGTTTAAAAGATTAGCTTCTTTTTCTACTTTGAAAAATATTTTTCCTTTGTAAAATAATTCTCCATCAACTTTAGAAAGGTTATAATCTCCTTTTTTAAGACGAGTTATTGTAGTTTTAGACAACCCAAATGAGGCTAAGAAATCATAAATAAAGTTTTCTTGCTCAATGTTTTGAGATAAAGTATGTAGATTTTGTTGAATTTCTGATTTTTTCATTTAAAAGTTAGTTGTTAACTTATTGGTGTATTGATTTCAAATTTACAAATTATTATAGAGTTTCTGTTTTATACCAATCCCAAATACTTTCGAAAGAGTTTAAACTATCAATTTCAGATTCATTCAAAACAATATTATCTACTTCGATATCCTTTCTCAAAAAATCTACTATTATGTAAAATAGGTTAACCTTCATTCATGAGTTTTTAATAAAGTGTAAAATCGTTCTCATATTTTAAATTCCGTTCTATAAGCGGGATTAAAGCTGATATACGAGGGGATGAATTAGGGGATGAAATAGCTATTTTTCACTGATTTTCATATCAATCCAAAAAGTATGGACATAAAAAAACCCTCTATTTTAGAGGGTTTTTTGTAACTTTTAGTGATTCTAAAAGTTGCTTTTGTGGAGCTGGCGGGATTCGAACCCGCGTCCAAACAAGCAACAAATAAGCTTTCTACATGTTTAGTCTATTCTTAATTTTCGACGAAATCCTGAGAACAAACACTCTGTCATTCGCTTATCATCTAAAATCTCGAAACCTATCCGATGCACTAAGGTTTCTATTCTTACTTTCCCGTGTTCCTTTATCAAACGCCGTAAGTCAAGGCTTTTGAGGAACATTCAGCTTCTATACCTTGTATAGACGTGGCGAATTCTTACTAAAATTCAGAATTATGCAGCTAAAGCGTACTCTTCGTTGCCAGTTAAAAAGTTGAAGTGCCTGATTAAAGTGAGTACACAACCTATCACTACATGCTTACTTACCCATTGACCCTGCTGTCAAAACCAGTCAGCCCCTTTTTAGTAAATGGTCAATTCAATAATTGACGGATGCCAAATGTACAAATTTTATACCAAATAGAATTAACTTTTTCTAAACATACTTATTCAATATAAATTTTTAAATTAGAACAAGTAAAAAATTTAAAATCACATAAATATGTCAAATTTAGTAAATCTACCAGCTTTCAAAGCGCACTATGACAATTATATTAATGGAAAATTTACGGCACCAAAATCAGGAAAATATTTTGATGTTGTGACACCATTAACAGGAAAAGTTTTCACACAAGCTGCACATTCATCTGAAGATGATATAAGTTTAGCTGTTGATGCAGCACACGAAGCTTTTAAATCTTGGAGTCAAACTTCTGCAACAGAAAGGAGTTTAATCTTAAATAAAATAGCTGATCGAATGGAGCAACATTTACAAGATATTGCTGCTGTAGAAACATATGATAATGGAAAACCTGTTCGCGAAACATTAAATGCAGATATTCCTTTAGCAATTGATCATTTCAGATATTTTGCTTCTGTAATTCGTGCTGAAGAAGGTTCTTTAAATGAACTTGATAAAGATACAGTTTCGATTATTGTTCATGAACCAATTGGTGTAGTGGCGCAAATTATTCCTTGGAATTTTCCAATCTTAATGGCTGTTTGGAAATTAGCTCCAGCTTTAGCTGCGGGGAATTGTATCGTATTAAAACCAGCCGAATCAACACCTATTTCAATATTATTCTTAATTGAAATCATTGGCGATTTATTGCCTCCAGGCGTTTTGAATATTGTGAATGGTTTTGGAAGTGAGTTAGGTCGTGCATTGGTTACAAATCCGAAAGTATCTAAAGCTGCTTTTACGGGTTCTACTGCAACAGGTCGTTTTGTAATGCAGTATGCAACAGAAAATATTATTCCAGTTACATTAGAATTAGGAGGTAAATCGCCTAATGTGTTCTTTGAGTCGGTAATGGATCATGATGATGATTTTCTGGATAAAGCGATTGAGGGAGCTGTATTGTTTGCTTTGAACCAAGGTGAAATTTGTACATGCCCTTCTCGTTTATTAATTCAAGAATCTATTTACGAGAAATTTATTGCTCGAGTTGTAGAACGTGTAAACGCCATCAAAGCAGGAAACCCACTTGATCCAGAAACAATGATTGGTGCTCAAGCATCACAAATTCAATATGATAAAATTTTAGGTTATATTAAACTTGGTAAAGAAGAAGGTGCAGAAGTATTAACAGGTGGAGATGCGAATCATTTACAAGGAGATATCGAAAACGGATACTATATCAAACCAACTTTGTTAAAAGGTCATAATAAAATGCGTGTTTTCCAAGAAGAAATTTTTGGACCTGTTTTAGCTGTAACTACTTTTAAGGATGAGGCTGAAGCGATTGCAATTGCCAATGATACGATTTATGGATTAGGTGCCGGAGTTTGGACAAGAGATGCACATCAGTTGTACCAAGTTCCAAGAGCAATTCAGGCAGGTCGTGTTTGGGTAAATCAATACCATAGCTATCCTGCAGGTGCTCCATTTGGTGGATATAAATTGTCAGGTATTGGTCGCGAAAATCATAAAATGATGTTAGATCATTATCGTCAAACAAAAAATATGTTAGTTTCTTATAGTAAAAAGAAATTAGGATTCTTTTAATAGAACATGATCAAATCATCTAAAAAAAACAATATGAAAAGAGTGGATGCAACAGAAAAAGCGAAAAATCTTCTTCAAGAATTGAAAGAAAAGTATGGTGATTTGATGCTTTATCAAGCTGGTGGTTGTTGTGAAGGAACACAGCCGCAATGTTTTAGAAAAGGCGAATATTATCTTCGTTATAAAGATGTTTGTATTGGAGAGATTGACAATGTCGAATTTTGGGTGGATAAAGATTTATTTGAATATTGGAAATATGCTCATTTCGAATTAGATGTAATTGAAGCAATTGGAGCAGGAGGATTTTCGTTAGAAGTTCCGCTTGGAAAAACATTCAAAGTTAATTATACGCTTTTTACGCAAGATGAACTTGGTCGGTTAGAAGATGTCAAAATCAATTTATAATAGAAAAAGCCATTTGCAATGCAAATGGCTTTTGTATTTATGATAGAAATAATATTATCCTAAAACTTCAATTGCCTTGTTGATACGAGCAATAGTTTCATCTTTTCCTAAAATTGACATAATTACAGGAACATCAGGTCCTTGTAACGCACCAACTAAACTAAGACGTAAAGGCATTCCAATTTTACCAAACCCAATTTCTTGAGTTGTAACAAAATTAGCCATCGCATCGTGTAGTGTTTCAGCATCAAATTCAGACGAATTTAAAACTTCAATAAATTTATTCAAAATCTCTTTCGAATCTTCTTTCCACGCTTTTTTAGACGCTTTTTCTTCGTATGATGTAGGAGCTATATAAAAGAATTGTCCTTGATCGAAAATATCTTTTACAAAATTTGCTCTTTCTTTTAATAATTCTACAACTTTTGCATCCAGAGAAGCGTCTGCTTCAATTCCATTTTCTTTCAAAACTTCCTCAAAAGATGGTAATAATTCTTCAACAGATTTTAGTTGTAAATATTGATGATTGAACCAAGTTGCTTTTTCTGGAGAAAAACGAGCGCCTGATTTCGAAACTTTTTCTAATGAAAACAATTGAATTAATTCATCCATCGTAAAAATCTCTTGATCTGTTCCAGAATTCCAACCTAATAAGGCTAACATATTCAATACCGCATCTGGAAAATAGCCTTCTTGTTTATATCCTTTTGCAATTCCCTCTTCAGTTTTCCATTCCATTGGAAATACAGGGAATCCGTGTTTGTCTCCATCACGTTTACTCAATTTTCCTTTTCCTTCTGGTTTCAAGATTAATGGTAAATGAGCAAAGCGAGGTGCTTCCCAACCAAAACCATCATATAATAATTCGTGCAACGCCATAGATGGTAACCACTCTTCACCACGAATCACATGTGTAATTCCCATCAAATGGTCATCTACAATATTTGCTAAATGATAGGTTGGCATTCCGTCTGATTTGAACAATACTTTATCGTCTAATGTAGAGGCATCAATCGAGATTTTTCCACGAATCATATCATCCAATAGAACTGTACGCGAATCATCAATTTTGAAACGAACAACATAAGGTGTTTCATTTTCAATTAATTCTGTTGTCTCAGCTTCTGTCAACGACAACGAGTTTTTTAAGTTTCCTCTTGTTGACCAATTATAGATAAAAGTTTCTTTATTTTCTTCTGCTTTTGCACGAGCTGCATCTAATTCTTCAGCTGTATCAAATGCATAATACGCTTTTCCATTCGTTAACAATTCGTCTACATATTTTTTGTAGATTTCTTTGCGTTCTGATTGACGATAAGGTCCTAAATCTCCTCCAAAACCAACGCCCTCATCTGGTGTTAGACCTAACCATTTCAGCGAATCAATAATATATTGCTCAGCACCTTCTACATAACGTGTTTGGTCTGTGTCCTCAATTCTTAATAAGAATTTCCCATTATTATGTTTTGCGAAAAGATAATTGTATAACGCTGTACGGACTCCTCCGATGTGTAAAGCACCTGTTGGACTTGGCGCAAATCTTACACGAACTTCTTTTGCCATTGTAATCAAAATTTTTGCAAATTTAAGCTGTTCAAAACTATATTGGATATTTATTTCAATAATATTCTATTTTTTTATCTTCGTTAAATCATTGAAACAATTTTAGAAACCACAAATTATGAAATTATATACGATAGAAACAGGAAATTTTAAATTAGACGGAGGTGCCATGTTTGGAATCGTTCCGAAATCTATTTGGAATAAAACAAATCCTGCTGATGACCGCAATTTGATAGATCTTGCCATGCGCTGTTTGTTGATAGAAGATGGCGAACGATTAATCTTAATCGATACCGGAATAGGAAATAAACAAGATGCAAAATTCTTTGGGTTTTATTATTTATGGGGCGATTTTTCATTGGATAATTCTTTAGCGAAACACGGTTTTCATCGTGACGATATTACGGATGTTTTTTTAACACATCTACATTTTGATCATTGTGGAGGTGCAATTCAGTACAACAAAGAGAAAGATTATCTGGAAGCTTCTTTCAAAAATGCAAAATTTTGGTCGAATGCCAATCATTGGGATTGGGCAGTACATCCAAATCCGAGAGAAAAAGCGTCTTTCTTAAAAGAGAATATAGTACCATTACAAGAAAGTGGACAATTAAATTTTATTGATTTACCACAAAATGGTTCAATATTAGAAAATTCTCCGCTTGGTTTTGATATTCTATTCGTAGATGGTCATACCGAAAAACAAATGTTGCCTATCATCACTTATAAAGGAAAAAAAATAGTGTATATCGCAGATTTAATCCCAACTGTAGGGCATATTCCGTTAATTTATGTGATTGGGTATGATACACGACCTTTAATAACATTAGAAGAAAAAGATGCTTTTTTGAAAAAAGCAGTTGAAAATGATTATATTTTGTTTTTTGAACACGATCATGTCAATGAATTGGCAACCTTAAAATTAACCGAGAAAGGTATTAGGTTAGATCAAACTTATTCATTTTCAGAAGTTTTTGATTCGATTTAAATTCGAAAACTTAACCGAAATGATTTCACAAATTCAGAAAAATATTTTCATACCTTTGTGTTGTCATTAAAAAAATATAAAAGCATGGGATGTGGATCTTGTGGAACTTCTAATGGCCTTCCGAAAGGATGTAACAATAATGGTGCTTGTGGCACTGATGGTTGCGGAAAATTATCAGTTTTTGATTGGTTATCGAATATGCAACTTCCTAATGGACAAGAAAAGTTCAACTTTGTGGAAGTTCGTTTCAAAAACGATCGAAAGTTTTATTATAAAAACGAAAACAACATATCTCTAAATATTGGCGATGTAATCGCTGTTGAAGGAACACCTGGTCATGATATCGGGGTTGTTACACTTACGGGTGAGCTTGTTAGAATCCAAATGAAAAAGAAGAATCTTTCGTGGACTGCGGAAGATGTCAAAAAGGTTTATCGTAAAGCGAACCAAAAAGATATCGAAACTTGGATAGAGTTTCGTGATAGAGAAAAACAAACAATGGTAGATTCTCGAATTATGGCTAAAAACCTTAATTTGGAAATGAAAATTTGTGATGTTGAGTACCAAGGAGATGGAGCGAAAGTTACATTTTATTATACAGCAGAAGGACGTGTCGATTTTCGTCAATTAATCAAAGATTACGCTGGTAAATTTGGCGTAAGAATAGAGATGAAACAAATTGGTTACCGTCAAGAAGCTGCTAAAGTAGGAGGGATTGGTTCTTGTGGACGCGAGTTATGTTGTTCAACTTGGTTAACAGATTTCCGTTCTGTTAGTACAGCTGCAGCACGTTATCAACAATTATCAATCAATTCTCAGAAATTAGCTGGACAGTGTGGGAAACTAAAATGTTGTTTAAATTTTGAATTAGATTCATATTTAGATGCATTGAATCATTTTCCATCAATGGAGAGTCGATTTGAAACTGAAAAAGGTTGGGCACATTGTGTGAAAGTAGATGTTTTCAAGAAAGAAATGTGGTTTGCTTATGACAAAGGTGGAATTATATGGTATAAATTTTCTGTAGATGATATTCAAGAATTTTTAGCGATGACAGCTAAAGGTAAAAAAACCCAGCCTTTAGAAGACTTAGCGAAAAATGTAGAAGAATCAAAACCAGATTTTTCTGATGTTATTGGAGAAGATTCATTAGAACGTTTTGAACGCAAAGAAAAACAGAACAAAAAACGTAAACGAATTAATAAGAACAATCAAAATTCTGGAAACGAAAAAGTTGCTGCTAATGCGAATAATCTAAAACCTCAGAAGGCAAAACAAAAACAGCCTAATGAAGCAAAAGATAAAACGAATCGTCCTGAAAATAAACAAGGTAAGAATCCAAATCAGTCGAAAAAGAATAATCAAATAAGACCGAATAAAAATTCGAATCCGAATCAGCAATCAAATCAGCCAAAAGAGAAGCGTAAGCCAACTCAGGCGAATGAGCAACAAGCTCAACCTAATACTGATCAACAAAAACCGCAAGGAAATAATCGCAATCGCAATCAACAAAAGCGAAAACCGAATAATCCGAGCAATAATAGCCAACAAAACAATCAGGCTAATCAGTTAACTCAACAACCTAAAAAACAGCCTCAGCAAAATACACAAAATACTGAGCAAAATCCGAAAACAAAGGAGGAGAATCAAACCAATAATTCTCAACCGAATCCAAATAAATCGAAAAATCGAAATAAAAAAAGATTTAATCGTGGACCAAAACCAGATGATACGCAACAGTAGTTTGCTTTTTATTTTAGTCTTTTTGTTGTTTAGCTGCGAAGCAAAACATTATTATCAAGACACAAAAGATGTGAAAGATGAATGGAAAAGTAATCAACCTCAAACGTTTACGTTTGAGGTAAATGATCCTAAACCATCGGCTGTTAACATTGGATTTGTCTTAAGAAATAATACGTCGTATGAATATAGTAACTTATATTTGTTCACGAAATTCATCGATCCAAAAGGCAACGAAATGATTGATACTTTGCAGTATTACATTGCAAATCCTGATGGTAGTTGGATTGGAAAAGGAATGACAACAAAAGAAATGATGTTGGTTTACCGCGAAAATTTACCAATAAAAGACTCTGGTCGCTATCAACTAAAAGTTTGGCAAGGTATGCGAACAAAGAATTTGAAAGGAATCGAAGACATTAGTTTGATTGTTGATAAAGCTGAATAATACAGAATGGAAAACAATAAAAATACTAAAACAAGCAAAACTTCTAAAGCAAAAAAGAAGTTCAATAGCTTTTCATTTGCTAAAAAAATAATTGTAACCATTTGGGTACTATTTTTTGGCGCAATAATAGGAGTTTTCGGCATATTTTGGGCAACCTCTAACGGATGGTTAGGTGAAATTCCAAATGTTCGTGATTTAGAAAATCCTGATATTTATGTTTCGTCAGAAATTATTTCATCTGATGGCGTTTTATTAGATCGTTTCGAAGCAGAACGAAGAACTCCGATTGATTACAAAGACTTACCACCACATTTGGTAGATGCTTTATTAGCAAAAGAGGATATTCGTTTCTTTGATCACTCTGGCGTAGACGTTAAAGCCGCTGCGCGTGCAATCACATCGGGTGGTGATTCGGGTGGTGGATCTACGATTACACAACAGTTGGCAAAGCAATTGTACACAAAAGATCCTTCTTCTAACAAAGTAAAACGTGTTATACAAAAGTTAAAAGAATGGGTGACTTCTGTACAATTAGAGAAGTTATATACGAAAGAAGAAATTATTGCCATGTACTTTAATAAATTCGATTTTATTTATGGTGCAAAAGGAATTGAATCTGCTTCTAAGGTATATTTTAATAAAACAACAAAAGAATTAAACTTAGACGAAGCCGCAACTTTAGTTTCGATGTTTCAAAATCCAGTTGCTTATAATCCTGTAAAATATCCAGAAGTTTCGAAAGAAAAGAGAAATCTTGTATTGGATCAAATGATGAAATACAATAAAATTTCTCAAGCTGAAGGTGAAGCAGCAAAATTAGCTCCTTTAGTTACAGATAAGCAAGATATTATGAAACAAGACGAATCGCATTCAGCTTATTTCAAATCAGCTTTAAGAAAAGAGATTAAAGAATGGATGGTTGAATATGAGAAAGAAACAGGGAAATCATATAACCTTGAAAAAGATGGTCTTAAAATTTATGTCACATTAGATTCGAGAATGCAAGCTTTAGCTGAAGCTGCTGTTAAAAAACATTTGAAAGTTTTGCAAGATCAATTTTTTGGAGAACAAAGAGGACGAAGTTTAGCACCATTTTATAATATTTCTGCAGATAAACGATTAAGAATTTTCAAGCAATCTATGCAACGTACAGATTTGTACAAGAAAATGAAAGCAGAAGGGAAGTCGGAAGCAGAAATAGAAACCGTTTTCACAACGCCCCGAGATTCTGTTAAGTTCTTTACATGGAACGGAATTCAATATAAAAAAGGAAAAACTTTAATGGATTCTATCGAATATCATAAACATATTTTACAAGCAGGTTTGATGTCGATGGATCCAAAAGACGGAACAATCAAAGCTTGGGTTGGTGGTATAGATTGGGATTATTTCAAATTTGACCATGTAAAACAAGCTCGTCGTCAAGTAGGTTCTACGTTCAAACCATTTGTTTATGCAACAGCGATTAATCAATTGGGATTAACGCCTTGTCATACCGTTTCGAACGAAAGAATCCCAGGGAATTGGTCTCCTCGTAATGCAAACGGTCGCTATGGAGGTTCTCAAGATTTGAGAACGGCATTGGCTTATTCTACCAATATTGTTGCAGCTCGTTTGATTATGCAAACAGGTACAGAACCTGTGATTCAAATGACACGAGATTTAGGAGTTGAATCGCCAATCGTTAATGATCCTACTATTGCATTAGGTTCTGCCGACTTGTCTTTATACGAAATGGTTGGTGCGATGAGTGCTTTTGCTAATGGAGGAATTTACATTAAACCACAATTAATCTTAAGAATAGAAGATAAACAAGGAAAAGTGATCAAAGATTATACGCCTCAAACCAGAGAAGTAGTCAATGAAAATGTAGCTTACACGATGATTGATTTGATGAAAGGTGTTGTAGACAGAGGTTCAGGTGCTCGTTTGAGAAACCGTTATGGATTAACTGCTGAGATTGCTGGTAAAACAGGAACAACAAACGAAAACTCGGATGGTTGGTTTATGGGATTAACGCCTAATTTAGTAACTGGAGTTTGGGTCGGAGCAGAAGATCGATTTGCACATTTCGCAAGTACAGCAACAGGGCAAGGAGCGAATACGGCTTTACCTATTTGGGCTTACTATATGCAAGATGTGTACAAACAAGGAGGAAAATTTGGTGTAACTGCTGGAGATAAATTTGATAAGCCTAAGGATATCGAAAAGCATTGGGATTGTTCAAATACCTATGGGTTCCATCAGTATGATCAAAGCTATGATCCAGGACCTATAATCGAAGGAAGTGGAAGCGAAAGCGTAGGAGAGAACTACGAAATTCCTGAAGAAGAAATAGAATAACAATTCATATTACAAAAATAGCCACTCAAATTGAGTGGCTATTTTGATTTTTATTCATCTTTATTTTCGTTTTCATTATCAAACTGATTGTTGTAAGCATCACGTTCTTGCGCTAATTTTTTTTCGCGTTGTTTCTTCATAAAATCTCTAATCGTCATATAAGTTAATAACACAACAAGAGCGGCAACTAAAAAATAATTGGCATAGGTAAATATAGTGGTAATCGTATCTGCGACTACATCTTCTGGCGTTGTGTCAACTTGCTCTTCCATAAAATTGTTTTACCTTATAAATTTAGAAAAAGGTTTTAACAAAACAAACAACAAATCGTATCTTTGTAGCTTATAGATTATAAGCAGATGAGTCATCCAAAAAGATATACAATTACAGCAGCGTTACCATACGCTAATGGTCCATTGCACATAGGTCATATGGCAGGTGTGTATGTTCCTTCTGATATTTATGCACGCTTTTTAAGACGTAAAGGAAAAGATGTAGCATTTATTGGAGGATCTGATGAACACGGTATTCCAATTACAATTCGTGCCAAAAAAGAAGGTGTTACGCCACAAGATATTGTTGATCGATACCACGAAAACATCAAAAGTACATTAGAAAATTTTGGTGTAACATTCGATATTTATTCTCGTACAACTTCAGCTAAACACAGAGAAGTTTCGCAAGATTTTTTCAAAACATTGTACAATAACAATAAGTTTACGGAAGAAATTACAGAGCAATTTTACGACGAAGAAGCACACGAATTTTTAGCAGATCGATACATTCGAGGAGAATGTCCAAAATGTCAAAATCCTGATGCCTATGGTGATCAATGCGAGAAATGTGGTTCAACATTAAGTCCAGAAGAGTTAATTAATCCACGTTCTGCATTATCGGGAAATACACCCATCAAAAAAGAAACAAAAAACTGGTATCTACCGTTAGATCAATACCAAGATTTCTTATCAAAATGGATTTTAGAAGGGCACAAAAACGATTGGAAATCGAGTGTTTATGGTCAAGTTAAATCATGGTTAGATGATGGTTTAAAACCTCGTGCTATGACGCGTGATTTGAATTGGGGAGTTCCAGTTCCTGTAGAAGGTGCAGAAGGAAAAGTAATGTATGTTTGGTTTGATGCGCCAATTGGTTATATTTCTTTTACGCAAGAATGGGCGGAGCAAAACGGTAAGAATTGGAAAGATTATTGGCAAAATGAAGAAACGAAATTAGTTCATTTCATCGGAAAAGATAATATTGTTTTCCACTGTATTATTTTCCCAACTATGATGAAAGCGCATGGTGATTACATTATGCCAGACAATGTCCCTGCAAACGAATTTTTAAATTTAGAAGATGACAAAATTTCAACATCTCGTAATTGGGCTGTTTGGGCGCACGAATATTTAGAAGATTTCCCTGGTCAACAAGATACATTGCGTTATGTGTTGACGGCGAATATGCCAGAAAACAAGGATAATAACTTTACTTGGAAAGATTTTCAAACAAAAAATAATTCTGAATTAGTTGGAATTTTAGGAAACTTTATCAACCGTGTTATGGTTTTATCGCACAAATATTACGAGGGAATTGTTCCTTCAAAAACAATCGAATTTGAAGAATTAACAGAAATCAAATATTTTGCAAAACGTATCGGAGATCATTTAGAAAAATATGAATTTCGCGCAGCGCTAACAGAATATATGAATTTAGCTCGTCTTGGAAATCAATTTTTACAAGCACAAGAACCTTGGAAAAAAGGAGATGATGCAGAAGCTGTAAAAGGTATTATGTATGCTGCAACGCAAATTTCTGCTGCATTAGCTCAGTTAGGTGAACCTTTTATTCCATTTGCATCGGAAAAAATGTTAGCGATGATGAACTTAGAGAAAATGTCATGGAACGAATTAGAATCGACGGATGAATATGTTCAAGCAGGTCATCAATTAGGGAAATCGGAATTAATTTTTGCGAAAATTGAAGACGAAGCCATCGAAGCACAAATCAATAAATTAAACGAAAGTAAAGTTAAAAATAACATGACAAACCCAAACGCAGAACCTCAAAAAGAATTGATTTCTTTTGATGATTTTCAAAAAATGGATATCCGTATAGGAACTATTTTAGAAGCGAAAAAAGTGGAGAAAGCGGATAAATTGTTCGAACTAAAAGTAGATACTGGAATGGATGTTCGTACAATTGTTTCTGGTATTGCAGAACATTTTACGTTAGAAGAAATCGTTGGGAAACAAGCAATGGTTTTAGCAAATTTAGCACCTCGTAAAATTCGTGGAATCGAATCGAACGGAATGTTATTATTTGCGGATAAAGCAGACGGAAAATTAACGTTTGTGAATCCAGAAGAAGAAACGCCAAATGGTGTGCAAGTTGGATAAACTTAGATTTTAGCTATAAGTATTGAGATATTAGAAAGCCACTTCATCGAAGTGGCTTTTATTTTGACAATTATCTTATCCTTCTTTCTTCCATTCTTTAATTGAAGAATTGTAAACGTTTGATTCTCCAATACTCAATCCATACCAAATAATATAGACCGAATCGTTTTCTTTTTGATAAAAAACAGGGCTATCCATTTCTTCTGACAATCCAAGTTCTCTAACATTCTCTGGAATTCTATTATTTACTTTTCGAAAATTTTCAACCTTTTCTAATAATTCCTTAGCAAATTTTTCTTTCTTACTTTTGAAACTACAACTATAAAATCCTATTAAAAAAGATAATAAAACAAAAAAAGTTATTCTAACCTTCATCCCTAAACATTCTCAGGAAAAGTAAACGAATCGCGTGCATTCATTTTTTCTTCCACAATTTTGCGTTCTTGTGCAATCAATTTATCTTCTTCTGTTGGAAATTGAAAAATTCCAGAATGTGTACTTTCAATCCGTTTTAAAACCTGATAAGCAGCCAAAGCTTTTTCCGAATTATTTTGATTGATATACACTCGGATTGCTTTCATAAAAGACAAGATATTTTTCTTTTTCAATTCATCTGCTAACAAAAACTGATCGCGTTCTTCGTTGATTTCTAACAATGTTGATAAATTGTTGTCATCAATTTTGTAGTACGATTGTAACATTTGATTGAAAATAATCAAGAAACCATCGTCAGAATTGCCTATCTCCATAGAAATAATTCGCGCCAATGTTTTGTTTAATTCTTGAATATATTTTGAAATAAAATCTTGTTTAATCATCTTAATCTAATTTTTTAGACAGCTTTTCGATTGTTTTCGAAGCATTTTTACCTTCATATAAAATCTTATGAACCGCGTTGATAATTGGTGCTTTTATCTGATATTGTTCATTCATTATCGCCACACCTTTTGTTGCGTAATAACCTTCAGCAACCATATTCATTTCCAAAATAGCAGATTTTACGGTATAGCCTTTTCCAATCATATTTCCGAACATTCGGTTTCGCGAGAAGAATGAATAACCTGTAACCAACAAATCGCCTAAATAAGCAGAATCGTTAATTTTACGTTTTACAGGACTTACTGTTTTTAGAATATGATTCATTTCTCGGATTGCATTACTCATCAAAACTGCTTGAAAATTATCGCCATAGCCCAAACCATGTGCAATACCAGCCGCAATAGCGTAAATGTTTTTTAATACAGCACCAAATTCAGTTCCGTATATATCGTTTGAGAGCTTTGTTTTGATAAAATCACACGCTAAACAATCGGCAACAATTTGTGCTTTTTCTTTTTCTTGTGCTGCAATTGTTAGATAAGAAAGTCGCTCTAATGCTACTTCTTCTGCGTGGCAAGGACCACTTACAATTCCTAATTGTTCTTCTTTTAAGTCGAAGTTTTCAAACAAATATTGTCCGACCAATTGATAATGATCAGGAATAATTCCTTTTATTGATGTTACCACAAATTTATCTGTTAACGGAACAGTTAATTTACTCAAACAATCGGCTACGTAAATAGATGGTACAACAATGAAAATAATATCAGAATTGGCTACAACTTCGTTGATATCTGTTGATATTTTTAGTTTTTCTGATTTAAACTCAACATCAGTCAAATAATTTGGATTGTGTCTATTACGCTCCAAATGGCCTTTTACGTATTCATCTTTTACCCACCAGTTGAAAGTTTCAAGGTTTTTATTCAGCATTTTTGCAATCGCAGTTGCCCAGCTTCCATTCCCTATTAATCCAACTTTACGATTAGATAACTCTATCATAATATATGTATTGAACAGACAAAGTTAATTAATTTGTAGCTTCGGTATTTTGAATTTTACAAAAAGAACATCAATTTTGTATAAATTTTAACGGCCTTGTACAAAAAACTTTTTAGTGAGACCATTATTTATGGTATTGGCTCAATTTTGCCGAGATTAATCATGTTTGCATTGACACCATTTATTATTGGTAAAACTGCAGAAGGAGATTTCTCTATTTTCGGTCAGCTGTATGCTGCTGTCTCATTTCTTAATGTGATTTTGACATTTGGTTTCGAAACAGCATTTTTCAGATATGCTACAGAAGAAAGTTTGTATCAAAAAGTATTGAATACATCTTTTTGGTTTATGACTTTAACTTCATCTGTTATGATGGTGTTGTTGTATGTTTTTTTACAACCTTTGGCAGATTTTGCCAATTACACCGATCATCCCGAATACCTTTTATGGTTTGGTTGGATTGCTTTCTTTGACACCCTTTGTGTTATTCCGTTCGCTGTTCTTCGTTTCAAGAATCGGCCAATTTTATACTCCAGCATAAAAGTTTTTCAGAACGTATTTCAAGCGATTTTAACCATCGTTTTATTGTACTACGTATCTTTTGATGTTATGAATGGATTAGGGTTTGATAATACAATTTCATATCCATTTATCTCAAATTTAATTGCAAGTATTCTTGGTTTTATATTGTTGTTTGGTGTGATTCGTCAAGTACAATTTAAGTTTGATAAACCTTTATTCAAAACGATGTTTATATACGCTTATCCCCTTATGATTGCTGGTTTGGGTTATGTTTTGAACGAAAATTTTGATAAATTAGTTCAACGACAATTTATTGATGAAGATGCTGCAGGTTCCTACGCAGCATGTTATAAATTAGCGACTTTGATGACGCTTTTTGTTACAGCCTACCGAATGGGAATCGAACCATTCTTTTTTAAAGTTGCTAAAAAAGGAGATGCAAAACAGATGTATGCCAATATCCTTTTCTTTTTTAGTATTATTTGTAACATTGTAATTCTCGGAATATTAGCAAACATCGATTGGATTAAGCAACTATTCATTATCAAATCATCTTATTGGATTGCGTTGGATATTGTTCCAATTATTTTAATTGCTAATTTATTTTTTGGAATTTATTACAACCTTTCAACATGGTATAAAGTCACAGATAGAACAAATATCGGAACTATAATTTCATTAATTGGAGGTGCAATCACCATTATATTAAACATCCTCTTATTACCAAAATATGGATTTATGGTTTCTGCATGGACGACTTTAATTGCTTATGGTGTAATGATGGTGATTTCGTACATTTGGGGACAGAAAGTTTATCCGATTCCTTACAAAGTCAATAAAATATTACTTTATATGGGAATTGCAATCGCATTAGGTTGGACAAATTATTTTGTGCTTGATTCTAATTTGATTATTGGTAATCTAATTCTAATCGTGTACATTGCATTTATTGCTTTAGCAGAAAGAAATACACTCAAAAAATTAAGAAAATAAAGATGAAAGTAAAAGTTATTAACATCTCAAAACACGCTTTACCAGAATATAAAACAGCTTTATCTGCTGGAATGGATTTAACAGCTAATATTGATGCTCCAATCGAGTTAAAACCTTTAGAAAGAAGACTTATTCCAACAGGTTTGAGTATCGAATTGCCTGCAGGTTATGAAGCGCAAGTTCGACCTCGTAGTGGAATGGCGTTAAAACATGGCTTAACTTGTCTTAATTCTCCTGGTACAATTGATGCAGATTATCGTGGTGAAATTGGGGTTATTTTAGCAAATGTTTCGAATGAAGCTGTAACAATCAACGATGGAGAGCGTATTGCACAATTAGTGATTGCAAAACACGAAACTATTGAATGGGAAGAAACTCAAAACTTAAATGAAACTGAACGCGGAGCTGGTGGTTTCGGTAGTACAGGAAAACAATAAAAATATCATTCTGACTCGTTTCAGAATCGCATTAAAATTAAAAAGAGAAAATTTGTCATTCTGAGCTTGTCGAAGAATCTAAGATAGAATTAATTTAACTATCAATTATAAACTATCAATCTAACAAAAATATTTTTACAAATAAAATGAAAATTATTATCCCAATGGCAGGACGTGGTTCACGTTTGCGCCCTCATACATTAACAACACCAAAACCTTTAATTCCAATTGCAGGTAAACCAATTGTTCATCGTTTAGTAGAAGATATCGCAAAAGTATGTTCAGAAAAAATTGATGAAATTGCATTTGTAATTGGTGATTTTGGCGATGAAGTTGAAGCTGATTTAATTTCGATTGCAGAAAAATTAGGAGCAAAAGGAACAATTTGTCACCAATTAGAACCACTTGGAACAGCGCACTCTATTTGGATGGCGAAAGAAGCTTTAGACGGACCAACAGTAGTTGCATATGCAGATACATTATTCCGTGCAGATTTCAAATTGGATATGGAATCGGATGGCGTAGTTTGGGTAAAACAAGTCGAAAATCCTTCTGCTTTCGGAGTTGTGAAATTAGATGAGCAAAATGTAATCACGGATTTTGTTGAAAAACCAAAAGAATTTGTTTCTGATTTAGCAATTATCGGGATTTATTTTTTCCGTGATGGACAAAAATTATACAAAGAGATTGAATATTTATTAGAGAATGATATTCAGAAAGGAGGTGAATATCAATTGACAGATGCATTAGAAAATATGCGTGCTGCAGGAGATAAATTTACGCTTGGTAAAGTTGACGAATGGATGGATTGTGGTAACAAAGCAGTTACTGTTGATACAAACACACGCGTGTTGAACTTGGATAAAGAAGATTTTAAAGGCGTTTCAGCAACTGCAACAATCGAAAATTCTTTAATCATTGAACCATGTTTTATTGGGGAAAATGTCGTGATTAAAAACTCAAAAATTGGACCTTTTGTATCATTGGGAAATGGAACGGTTATTGAAAACTCGAATATTGACAATAGTTTGATTCAAGAAAATTCAACGATTAGTAATGCCAATTTAACAGATACAATGATCGGAAATAATGCCAAATATTTTGGTGTTTCGCGTAGTATCAGCTTAGGAGATTACTCTGAATTGGATTTCAAGTCACACGAAGCTTAATAAAATATGATCAAGAAATTAACGTATATCTTTTGCTTAGGAATACTTGCAACAGCTTGTAGCACACAGAAATTAGCAAAAGTTGAGAAAGATAATAAGACAGAAGTTGTATCCGCTTCGGCAAAAATTATTCAACAAACATTGTCTAAAAAATCGTCGTTCAAAGACTTGACGATTAAGGCAAAAGTTATAGCAGATTTGGGAGATGCTAACGCTACGATTGCTGTAAAAAATGGACAAAAGATATGGGTTAATGCAACAAAATTTGGTTTTACAGGTGCTCGTTCATTAATTACACCAGACGGTTTCGCTGCTTATGAAAAAATCGGAGGAACGTATTACGAAGGAGATTTTTCTATTGCAAATAAATTATTGAAAGTTGGTTTTATCGATTATCAAAAATTACAAAATTTGATGTTAGGAAAGGTTTTCGTTGATCTAAATCCGACAGATTACACAGCAAGTTTTGCAAATAATCAATACACAATTACCTATAATAAAAATCAAGCAATTGTAGCTTCTCCAACAGAAGGAGAATATATTCAAACTTATATTTTTGACAATGGTTTTAGATTAATCGAAGCTCATTTGAAAGATCCAAAACGCAAGATGGAAGTAGATTTGACTTATAACAATTGGGTAAAAGCTGGCGCAGAGGAATTTCCGAAAAATGTTAAAATTATTATAAAAGATAAAAAAACGCGCCAAGTAGAGTTGGAATATAATAGTTTTACGTTTCAGGAAACGAACACACCGTTCTCTATTCCAGATGGGTATAAGAAAAAAGATATAAAATAATGAAGTTTGTTTTATCAACGATACTTTTAACGTTGTCATTATCAGTGTTTGCGCAAGTTCCGTACAATAAAGCGAACTTACAAAAACAGAATGCTCAACTAAAAAAAGAGATTATAAATTTAAACAAACAACTCGAGGTTAATAAGAAAAATTCGAAGTTAAATGTTGAATATGTACAGAATTTGACGAAAAAAATTCAAGTTCAATCTAAGTTAGTCAACAATTTATCAAAAGAAAAACGCTTTATCGAGGACGAAATTTATTTAACTCAATTAGAGATTAATAAGCTTTCGCGCGAGTTGGTTGAGCTTAAAAAAGAATACAAACAGGTTTTAGTTCGTGCATACAAGAATAAATCTGTCGAAAATAAATTACTTTTTGTGCTTTCTTCTAAAAGTTTAGGAGAGGCATATCGTCGTATCAAGTATTTAGAGAAATATTCCGCTTTCCAATTGGGACAAGCCAATGAGATTATTGGTAAACAAACGGATATTCAAGCAAAAAAAGCGCAGAAAGAAAAAGCAAAAGACGAGAAAGAAAAAGTACTTTCACAACAAACTTTGTTTAGTCAAAACTTAGAAAAAGAACGCTTATCTAAGGAAAAAGCTGTTGAAGAATTCCGTAAAAACGAAGGAGTAATCGCTGCAGAAATTAATGCTAAAGAAGCACAACAACGTCAAATAGATGCTCAGATTAAAGCCATTATTGAAGAAGAAATTCGTCAAGCTAAAATTAGAGCAGAAAAAGATTTGAAAGATTGGAACGAAGCCAAGCGAGGAAATTCGATTGCATCATACAACGAATATTTGCGAGATAATCCAAAAGGTGATTATGCAAAATCTGCACGTACTGCAATTTTAAGAATTGAAAACGATGCAAAAGCATGGAATATTGCACGTTCTGCACATACAAAACAAGCGTATCAATCTTATCTTAAACATCATCCAACAGGAAGTTTTGTTTCTACGGCTAAAACAGAAGTCGCAAAATTTGAGCAATTAGAACGTGAGGCAGAAGAAGAACGTCAACGCATTATTGCGCAGCGTAAGGCAGAAGAAGAAGCTCGATTAAAAGCTCAAAAAGAAGAAGATGCCCGTAAGATTGCAGCAGCAAAAGCTGAAGCAGAGCGTAAAGCAAAGATAGAAGCAGAACAAAAAGTAGTAACTAAAGTTCCAGAAAAAGAACGTGTCGTAAAAGTAGATGCTGTAAAACCAGCAGAAACACATGCTGAACGCCCAGATTCTGAAGGAATTTCAGGAGAGTTTTCTTCAAACAAAGGTCGTTTACCTTGGCCTGTTGATAAAGGAACTGTCGTAAGTCGTTTTGGTTCAAATTCGCATCCTATTTTATCTAATATTACAACCCAGAATAGTGGAGTTGATATTTCAACTTATCGTGGAGCACAAGCACGTGCTGTTTACGAAGGAGTTGTACAAGCTGTCATGGCTGTTTCTGGAAATGGTAAATCTGTCTTAGTAAGACATGGATCTTATTATTCAGTTTATACAAACTTATCAAGTGTAAGTGTTTCGAAAGGAGATGACGTAAAACGTGGACAATCTTTGGGGACAATTTATACAAGTGGAGAAGGAGAAACAGTGATGAATTTCCAAGTTTGGAGTGGAACAACAAAACAAAATCCTGCACTTTGGGTAGCGGGAATGTAATAAATAAATTATATATTTGCATTAAAATCAATTCAATATGGGAATGTTAGGAGGTAAAGAGTGGATAGTAATTCTATTGTTTGTATTACTATTATTCGGGGGTAAAAAAATTCCTGAATTAATGCGCGGTTTAGGTTCTGGATTAAATGAATTTAAAAAAGCAACTCGCGAAGATAACAAGCCAGAAGACACAACTTCTGAAAAGAAAGAAAATTAAATTATCTTTTTAATTAAATAAAAAGGCATTGTAGTTGAACAATTTTGATTACAATGCTTTTATTTTATAAACACATACAAAACATGAAATTTACAGATAAAGCTTGGTCAATTTTTAATCAAAGTATTAATGATTATCACCAATACGATGATGTAAATCGTCAAATCGAGAATCCATATAGCGAGGAAGATTTAATCGCTCACTTATTGTACAAAAAGAATTGGATTGATACCGTTCAGTGGCATTTAGAAGACATTATTCGTAACCCTGAAATTGATCCAGTTGAAGCATTAAGCTTAAAACGTTGGATTGATAAATCAAACCAAGAGCGTACGGACATGGTAGAATATGTGGATAGCTGGTTTTTACAACAATACGCAGATGTAGATGTAAAAGCAGATGCTACATACAACACAGAGTCTCCTGCTTGGGCAGTCGATCGTTTCTCGATTTTATCGCTAAAAGTGTATCACATGAAGCAAGAAGCAGAACGTGAAGATGCTACAGCTGAACACAGAGCTGCTTGTCAAGCTAAATTGGATGTTTTGAACCAACAACATCATGATTTATCAACTGCGATAGAAGAATTATTGGCTGATTTTGCTGCTGGAAAAAAATACATGAAAGTGTACAAACAAATGAAAATGTATAATGACGAGGACTTGAATCCTGTTCTTTATGCAAATAAAAAATAGATTTCACTTTTAGCTGAAATACAAAAACTCATTTTTTTTTTAAGATGAGTTTTTTTTTACCCAAAACTTATTCGGTGAATCTAAAAAATAAAAAGTATTTTTATAGTTACTGTAAAATTAAACACATGAGAAAAAATTATTTTAAACCTTTTATTTTAGGTTTGAGTTTCTTTTCAGTTTCAGTTTTTGGTCAACAAGAGAAACCAAAATACGATTACCAAGAAGCTTTCAAACCTTTTTTTTATCAAAATAACGCAACAGAAACTCGTTCGGCAAGTGGAAAACCAGGTCATAATTATTGGCAAAATCGCGCGGATTATAACTTGAATGTAAGTTTGAACGAAGAAAAAAATGAAATATCTGGAACTTCGGAGATTACGTATACCAATAATAGTTTTGATGATTTAGATTTTTTGTGGTTACAATTGGATCAAAATTTATTCAAAACAGACTCTCGTGGAAGTGCATTAGTACCAATGTCTGGTAGCCGATACGGTGATGCTACTTCTCAGTTTGAAGGTGGTTATAAAATCAAATCTGTACAAATAGACGGAAAGGAAGCAAACTATACCATTTCTGATACACGCATGCAAATCGACTTGGTGAATCACTTGAAAGCAAGAGGTGGTAAAACCAAAATAAAAGTAGAGTATTCGTTTGTTTCACCAGATTATGGTGCAGATCGAATGGGTGTTGAATCAACTAAAAATGGTAAAATTTTTACAATGGCTCAATGGTTTCCTCGCATGGCTGTTTACGATGATATCATGGGATGGAACACATTACCCTATTTAGGGCCTGGAGAATTCTATTTGGAATATGGAGATGTAACTGCAAATATTACAGTGCCATCTACTCATTATGTGGTTGGTTCGGGAGAATTATTGAATCAAAATGAAGTGTATTCGAAAGAAGAAGTCAATAGATGGACGAAAGCCAAATCAAGTGATAAAACCGTTATTATTCGTTCTGCTGATGAGGTAAACAAATCGACAAAAGTTGCAAAAGGAACAAAAACGTGGAAATTTAAAATTCAAAATACGCGCGATTTTGCTTGGGCTTCATCATCTTCGTTCATCTTAGATGCAGCAAAAATTAATCTTCCAAGTGGTCAAAAATCGTTGGCAATTTCGGCTTATCCTGTAGAAAGTGATGGCGAAGCAGCTTGGGGAAGATCAACAGAATATACAAAAGCATCCATTGAGCATTATTCGAAACAATGGTCAGAATATCCTTATCCAGCGGCTACAAATGTTGCGGGAAATGAGGGCGGAATGGAATATCCGGGAATTGTATTTTGCCACATGAACTCGAAAGGAGAAAGCCTTTGGGGTGTTACAGATCACGAATTTGGACACATTTGGTTTCCAATGATTGTAGGTTCTAATGAACGCGTTCATGGTTGGATGGACGAAGGTTTCAATACGTTTATTAATGATATTTCAACAAAAAATTTTAACAACGGAGAGTACTATAAAAAACAATCGTTGCAACGAATGGGAGGGTTTTTATTTGGCGAAAACTTAGAACCTGTTACCACACAACCAGATAATATGCGCGAACGTAATATTGGAACGTTGTTGTATTACAAACCTGGAATTGGAATGAGAATTTTGCGTGAAACGATTTTAGGAGAAGAAAGATTTGATAAAGCTTTGCGTCAATACATTAAATATTGGGCGTTTAAACATCCAACGCCAGAGGATTTTTTCCGTACGATGGAAAATGTTTCGGGAGAAGAATTATCGTGGTTTTGGAGAGGTTGGTTCTTGAATAAATGGACAATTGATCAAGGAATTAACAGTGCAAAATATGTAGATGGGGATTATAAAAAAGGCTTGATTTTAAAAGTCGAAAACTTTGGTCAATTACCAATGCCAACAACTATTCAAGTCAATTTTAAAGATGGAACTTCGCAAGAAGTAAAACTACCAATCGAAGTTTGGAAGCGTAATACAGAATGGACATTCAAAGTGCCTTCTACAAAAGAAGTGACAACTGTACAACTTGATCCAAAAGGTGCCTTACCTGATACAGATCTTAAGAATAACACATTCAATATGGCTGATGCAAAACCTATTGAAAAGATTAATCCAAAGGATTATGAAGGAACATATACGAATAAGGAAATAGACGCATCTTTTTTATTGATTTCGGAAAATAGTAAGTTGAGTTTAACATTTGTTGGTCAAAATATTCCTTTAGAATATACAGGAAATAATACATTTATCAACGAACAAGCTGGACTTGAATTGATTTTTGCAAAAGATAAAAAGTCATTCACATTTGAAGAAGGTGGGCAAAAATTTGAGTTTACGAAGAAGTAAAATTGTTTAAGTGACAAAAAATAATAAAACTAAAAACCACTTCGCAAGAAGTGGTTTTTAGTTTTGAAATTATTTTGTTGTTGTACTTTCAGGTTTTAAATACAAATCGAAGTAATCTGTAATTTTTTGCATTAAATGTACACGATCTTTTCCACGAACATTATGCTCATGTCCAGGATAAATAAAGTAATCCATTTGAACACCATTCTTAACAGCTTCACGAACAAAATCAACCGAATGTTGCCAAACGACAACTGGATCTTGTGCTCCGTGAATCATTAATAATTTACCTTTCAAATCTTTTGTACGATTAATTAAATTTGATGTTTTGTAACCTTCTGGGTTATCTTGTGGCGATTCCATGTAACGTTCTGTGTACATAATTTCGTATTGTGTCCAATCTAAAACAGGTCCACCAGCAACGCCAACTTTGAAAACGTCAGGTTTACGTAACATAAAGGATGTTGTCATAAATCCACCATAAGACCACCCATGAATTCCCATACGATCTGCATCTACGAAAGGCAATGTTTTTAAGAAATCTACACCTTTCATTTGGTCATTCATTTCAGTTGTTCCTACATTTCCGTGAATCGCTTGCTCAAATTTTAACCCTCTATTTGCCGATCCACGTCCGTCCATTGTAAACACAACGTAGCCTTTTTCTGCTAAATGATCGTACCAAAGATTTCCTGTTGCAGGAAAACGATTGGTGATTAATTGTGCGTGAGGACCATTGTATAAATAAACGATAACTGGATATTTCTTCGATTGATCAAAGTTGGTTGGATAAATTAATTTTCCATACAAATCTGTTCCATCATCTGCTTTTAACGTTATATTTTCAACTTTTGCCGTATTGTAATTTGCTAAAGGATTTTGAGCAGTTAAAATATTTTGTTTTAACTTTCCATTTGCTGCAATTACATCAATTTTACGAGGCGTGTTATCATTGCTCCAGTTATCCACAATATATTCACCGTTCGATGAAACTGAAACATTATGTGTTCCTGCATCTGTAGTGATTTTACGTAATTTGCCATTCTCCCAATTTACCGCATATAACTGACGTTCTTTTGGAGAATCTTTTGTCGTCATGACTAACAACTCTTTTTTCTTTGCATTTTCACCAACAAGATCTGTTACAATCCAATCGCCCTTTGTAATTTGGTTCAATAATTTTCCATCTGTATTGAAACGGTATAAATGCATAAAACCATCACGTTGCGACCACCAAATAAATTCGTTTGATTTTCCTGGAATAAAATGCAATTCATTTTGAGGTTCTACATATTTTGCATCATCTTCCTTGAATAATGTTTTAATCAATTTCCCTGAAATAGCATCATATTGATTCAATTCCATGTGTTTTTGATTACGAGAAAGTAAAGCAATATAAATATGTTTTTCGTCTGGTGACCAAGTAACAGAAGTTAAATAATGGTCAACTTCTGGTTGAGTTTCTAAGAAAATCGTTTTTTGTGTTGATGGATTATAAACTCCTAATCTAACGGTGTGATTTTTTGTTCCAGCAAACGGATATTTGATGTTTTTGTTTACTGCAGGTTGTACCGACCAATCGATTATTGGATAATCAGTTACCACCGTTTGATCCATTTTGTAAAATGCAACTAAATTTCCTTTTGGAGAAATGAAAATTCCTTTGTGAAT
>NZ_CALGVK010000187.1:0-2107 GCF_937930195.1 uncultured Empedobacter sp. | reverse complement strand
CTTCTTCTACTTGTTCACCACAACGTAAACTTGGATTAAGTGAAGTCATTGGTTCTTGGAAAATCATTCCGATTTCATTACCTCTAATTTCTTCTAATTCTTTGGGAGAAAGTTTTAGTAAATCAATCATTTTATCATCTTGACGAAAAAGAATTTCACTTTCTGGATGAATCGTCGCATTTGGAGATAATAATCCCATGATTGCTAAAGATGTCAAAGACTTTCCCGAACCAGATTCTCCCACAATACCTAAAGTATCGCCTTGTTCAACTTTGAAATTAATGTTGTTCAGCACTTGTTTATCTCCAAAAGAAATTGATAAATTTTTAACCTCAATGATATAATGTAAACTTTGATTTTGCATTGCAAATAGTTGCTTGGTAAATGAAGTGGAAATTTAGTGATTTTTAATGATTTTCTTCACTCTATAAATTCTAAGATTTTGTATTTATTTATTTTGTAATTTTGCTACGAATCAAACCGTTGTGATTTATAATATTTTTTATTAATTTAGACATATTGATTTACTGGCTCACAAAAACTTATAACAAGTCAGTTTCTTAAATTCGAAGAATGGATACATACTCCCAGATTTCGACATTGTTTTTAGTCGCTAATCACAATGTCGCCGATGAAATTTCTGTAGCAAAACTTTTGCTTACAATTTTCCTTGTTTTATTAAATGGTTTTTTCGTTGCAGCAGAATTTGCAATTGTAAAAGTACGTTCGTCACAAATTGAAGTCAATCAAGATATAAATGAAAGAACTTCGAATGCTGCAAAGCGAATTGTAACACATTTAGATTCTTACCTTGCAGCAACACAATTAGGAATTACTTTAGCTTCCTTAGGATTGGGTTGGGTTGGAGAAAGTTCTATCACACCAATTATTTTAAAACTTTTTGAAGTTTTAGGTTTAACCTCTCCATCTTGGACTACGATTGCACAAAATGCAGCTATTCCAGCTTCATTCTTTATTGTGACAATTTTGCACATTGTTTTTGGAGAATTAGCACCAAAGTCATTAGCAATTCAGTATCCAACAAAAACAACATTTGCTGTTGCTTGGCCACTTAGAGTGTTTTATTTTGTATTCAAACCACTTATTGTAATGATGAATGGTATGGCTAATATTATTCTTCGAGCATTTGGAATTCACCCTATTCATGGAGGAGAAATACATACAGAAGAGGAATTAAAAATGATTATTACCGAAAGTACCGAAGGTGGTGCAATCGAAGAATCAGAGCGAAATCTGATTCAAAATGTTTTTGATTTTGATGATCGTCGTGTCATGAATATTCAAACATTACGTAAAAATGTATCCGCAATTAATATCAATACTTCTGTAAAAGAAGCGTTAGATTATGCGATTAATGAAGGATATTCTCGTTACCCTGTTTATGAAGAAGAATTTGATAATATAAAAGGGATCATTTACGCGAAAGATTTGATTAAACAATTATTAGAAAATCCTAACCAAACGGAGATCGAAGGTTTGTTACGTGAACCCATTTTTATTTCAGAAAATGCATTGATTAAAAATGTAATGAAACAATTTCAGAAAAAGCATATGCAAATTGCGGTTGTGACTAACGAAGTTGGTGAAGTAGCAGGAATTGTTTCGATGGAAGATATTTTAGAGGAATTAGTTGGTGAGATTCAGGATGAATATGACAACGAAGATCCTATTGTTTCGCGTGTTTCGGAAGGTATTTATAATGTAAATGCTCACAATGCAATTAGTGATATTAATCGCTTAGTTCCTTTTAAATTCGAAGAAAGTGAACATTATGATACGTTGGCTGGGTTGATTTCTGAATGTTATCCTGACAAAGAATTGTCCGAAGGTGATTTGGTTGATTTGGAAGAATACACAGGAACAATTATTAAAATGTACCGAAATTCGGTAGAACAAATTCAATTAAAAGTGAAAGAAGAATTCATCGAGAATTACCGAGATGAACCTGACACAGCTGAAGATGATGAAAATTAGTCTTTAAAATATGAATGAAAAATCCGCTCAACAACGAGCGGATTTTTTATTTTATATATCTTCTTTTCTCGAGAGCGGAATATCATATCTCATTTTTCGAAAAACATTAATC
>NZ_CALGVK010000186.1:0-25563 GCF_937930195.1 uncultured Empedobacter sp. | reverse complement strand
ATTTTTATAATTATTAATTTTTAATCTGTCCAAACTTTTGGGTGCAGTCTAAAAGGATGTGGCTTTTTTAATCTATATGTTTTTATATAAATCCTTGACTGTTCTTATAATGAATAATTAAAAAGATTCCTATCAAAATAGTGAATCCCCATAAAGAACTTCCCCCATAACTAAAGAATGGTAAGGGAATTCCAACTGTTGGGAAAAGTCCGATTACCATCGAAATATTGATAAAAAAGTGAAAGAATAAAATTGACGCAACCGAGTATCCATAAAATCGTGCAAACTTATTCTTTTGATTTTCGGCTAAGAAAAATAATCGTCCCACAAAAATGGCATAGACAATAACCAAAGCTGTACTTCCTATAAAGCCCCACTCCTCGCCTACTGCGGTAAAAATATAATCTGTTTGTTGTTCAGGCACAAATCTTCCTTTCTTAATCGTTCCTTGATTATATCCTTTTCCATATAATTCTCCCGAACCGATTGCTGTTTTTGCATACAATAAGTTATATCCAGAAGTATCGCGGTATTTTGCTTCTCCTTCGTATAAAACCATTACACGCTCTTTTTGGTGTTTTGGTAATTTTTCGAAAATAATAGGTGAAATAAAACTAACCGTACTTGCAAATAGTAATAAAACAATCGAAACAATAATACTAAAATTCAACACGTTTGCAGACAACCCATTTTGAGTTTTGAAAGGTGAATTATTCATTTCCTTTTGTTCGGTTAACTTCAAAATTAACACAGGAATTATCGATATTGCAAAACCAATTAATCCAAAGAAAACAGTGTTAAAAAAGATTGGTTCCGAGAAAAATAAAGCACGCATAGGAAAAAGATGTCCAAAAGATTCTCTCGTTGATTCGGATAAATCTTCGACCAAATAACATATTCCTATCAATAATAGAAAGAAAATCGATAGTCCTATTAATATCCCATGCATCGCATCAATTACATTTTGATTGTAATTGAAAGCCAAAATTAATAGTGCAATTGTAAGAATTATAAATCCTAAAATTAATAAAACATAAAAAGGAATTTGTACAATTGATATAAGGAAAATAACCAATAAAATGATGGGTGCGATAATAATCCATGGGTTTAATCCTTCTCGATACAACGCAATACTAAACGAACAGAAAATAATCACTGATCCTAAATCGGGTTGCAACAGAATCAGAGCCACTGGAATTGCAATAACAAGCAAGACTTTTCCTACAAAACTGATATCCTTTAAATTGGCATTAGAATGGTTAATAAAATTAGCGATTAATAGAGCTGTACCAATTTTTGCAAACTCAGCGGGTTGCAAACTCAACGGACCAAAACGGTACCAAGCTTTTGCTCCATTAATTTCTTTACCAACAATCAAAACCCCTACCAAGAGTATTAAGGAGACAATATAAAAAACGGGACTATAAATTTCGAAAAAATTACGATTGTTTCCACTCACAATGATCAAAATTAAAATCATGACCATCCCAAGTCCAAACCAAATTAGCTGTTTTTGACCTAAATCTGGATTGACACTGTAAACGTTCATAATTCCGAAGGTTACTATTAGAAACCCAAGGATCAAAACGGTCCAATCAATTCCTTTTAGTAATCTGTTTTGACTCATTTTTAAATTTTGTTGAATCTTTATTTGTTCTTAATTCACCAGCTTTCGTTCCTAAAGAATCTTTCTTCACTGGTTCTATATACAAACCTTTTCTCTTTAAATAATCTATCCACTGACGACGATATTCTCCTTGTAGATTACCATTTTTCATTCGTTCTAATAAAGGCGTACGTTTAATCGTATCTGTAAGATATAATTCTGCCACTAAACTCGTCATCGGACCTGCCCAAGTTGCTCCATAATGTCCATTTTCAACAATTGCAGCTACGGCAATTTTAGGTTTATCAGCAGGTGCAAAAAGAATAAACAAAGAGTGATCTTGTCCCTGCGAGTTTTGTGCCGTTCCCGTTTTTCCATATTGAACAAAACTACTTGTTTCAAAGCCACGAGCTGTTCCTATTGTGAAAACATTTCGCATTCCTCTATGAATGATATCAAAATATTTCGGATCAACTAACGTATTTTTCTTTACTATGTAAGTAGAATCTTTCAGAGGTTTTCCATCAATTCTACGCACAATATGTGGGGTATAAAAATATCCTTTATTCGCAATTGCAGCTGTAAAATTTGCCATTTGCAAAGGCGTTGTATTGATATCTCCTTGTCCCATACCGTTAAAAATAATTCGATAAGGATTCCAAACCCCTTCTCCAAAGCGAGAGTCATAAAAATCTTCCGTTGGAATAAGACCTTTACTACCTACTGGTAAATCAGTTCCCATGAATTTACCAAGTCCAAAACTATTCATAATCGCTGCCCATTCATTCATTCCAACGCCATAATTATTGGGATCTTTCTTGACAATATCTCGATAAGCTTCAGAAAAATAATTGTTACAAGATTTTCCTATTGCCCGTTCTAAACCTTGTGGTGCATAATACATTCCACAGTGACAACCAATATGCATACGTCCATATCGATAACCATGCTTACAAACATAAGTCGTTTGCTCTGTCATGGTCCCCATTTGCATTCCTGCTAAAGCAGTCAAAACTTTAAACGTAGAACCTGGCGGATATGATCCTTGTAAAGCTCTATCATAGGTAGGACGAGAAATTGAGTCATTGATTAAAGCATTTCTTAATTTAGAATTCAAAAAATCATTTGGATTAATGGTAGGCGCTGAAGCTAAAGCTAAAATTTCTCCATTCGTAGGATCAATTGCAACCACAGCTCCTCGTTTATTTTTGAGCATTTGTTCTGCTAATTCTTGTAAGCGAAAATCGATAGTTAAGTTTACTGTTTTACCACTTTTTACTGCACGATCGTAATCTCCATTTTTATAAGGTCCAACAACATTCATTGTTCGATCTACAATCCAGTTTTTCACACCTTTTACACCACGCAAATCTTTTTCATACGATTTTTCAACACCTGCAATTCCTACTAAATCACCTGGTTGATAATATGTAGAATCGGTTTTAATGTACGATTGATTCGCTTCGTTTATATAGCCCAATATATTTCCCGCAGAATTTACCATGTATTTACGTTCGGGACGTTTGATGATACTAAATGCCGGATACAAGTACAATTGTTCTTGCATTCGAGCAAAATTTTCGCGCGAAATATTTTTTAGAAAAGGATATGGAGATAATTTTTTATAATCTTTGGCTGAAGTGATTTTAGTTAAAATCGAGTCGAATTGTTTGGTTGAAATACCAACCATTTTAGAGAATTTTGCTTTATCAAAATCATTTATAACTTCTCCATCTTTGTCCACAACTTTGGCTGGAATAACATCTAATTCGTACGAATAAGTATTACTCACCAATAATTTTCCGTTACGATCAAGGATATCACCACGATTAGGATATACAATTTCTTGCTTGATAGATGTATTAAACGCATTCAGCGTATATCGATCTGTAAACAATTGCAAATACGCTAAACGTCCTATAAATAGTACAACTATAAACAGGATTAACGCATAAACAACCATCAACTTTTTCATACTCCAACTTTATTTTTAAATAAAATTTTATAAATGAAAACAAACACAAAAGTTATTCCCGAATTAATTAAAGCTTTTAGCATCAAAGATCCGATTCCAGATGGTTTAAAGTTTTCTAAAAGTAATAAAACTACGTGATGAGCAAGTATCAAAATAACCAAATAAAACAACCATTGTGCAAAACTAAACGAACTGAAAGAGAAAAATTCCATCTCATAATCTTGTTTTCCTGCCAACAGCTTAATAATTGGATTACGTAAAAAAGCTATAAAAGTTAAAGCAAATGCATGTATTCCACCTGTATACTCGAAAATATCTATCATTAATCCCAATAAGAAAGATAAGATCAATAATGCATATTTGTTTTGAGATGGTGGATAAAATAACACAAAAACAATATAGATATATGGTTGATAGCTTCCTAAAAAGTTGATGTGATTGAAGACAAAAACTTGCAGTAAAGCTAAAATTATAATCTTAATAATGTTGATTAAAAAATCTTTATTGAACATTCTGTGTGTTTGTTAAAGTATCTGATTTTTCGACTTGTTGAATTTCAACTTTATTCAGGTTAGTTACCACATAGGCTTGAGCTAAATTAGCGAAATCTTGTTTCAATCTTACTTGAACTTTCATTTCACCCGTTTCGTCAATTCCTTTGCTTACAACTTTTCCTATAATAATTCCTTCTGGAAAAACAGGCGATTTACCGTCTGTTTCGATTGTATCTCCTTTTTTGACTTCGATGTATTTTGGAATTTCATATAACTGAACAAAACGAGGATCTTTCCCATCCCATTTCACTGTCCCAAAATATTGATTGCCTTTGATACGGGCATTGATATTGATGTCTTTGTTTAATAAAGATATTGCACGAGAATAATTTTTCCCCGCATAGGTTACAATACCAATTACACCATTATTTGTAATAATACCATCCCCTTTTTCAATTCCATCATTTGTTCCTTTATCAATAGTCAAAAGGTTTTGTGTTTTGATGATAGAATTATTTACAATTTCTGTAGGTACAAAAGAATATGTTTGGTGATAACCTAAAGTATCTGATTTATAAAACTTTTTTGTTTTCGCATCTTTAATACCTAAATGCACTAATTGCTCGCGCAAGAACGCATTTTCATCCATCAAATCTTTATTTGTTTGTGGTAATTGAACGAAGTTTGTCACCTTCGCAATTTTATCATTTACATAACCTGTAAAAGATGTACTTGCAGAGGCGAGAATAGTTTCGTGATAAATATTTTTCTTAAAGACAAGAAACAATGCAATTAACTCTAAAAAGACAAAAATTAATAGCATTCCATTTCTTCTAATCGCATTCAGAATATATTGCATTGCTTTTTACTCTTCTATTTCATTAAGAAAGTGAATTTATCTATATTTTTAAGTGCAATACCTGTTCCACGAACAACAGCACGTAAAGGATCATCAGCCAAGAAAACTGGTAAGCCTGTTTTTTTAGAAATACGTTGATCTAAACCTCTCAACATAGCTCCACCACCAGCCATATAGATACCTGTATTGTAGATATCAGCAGCTAATTCTGGAGGAGTTTGAGACAATGTTTCCATCACACCATCTTCTATACGTAAAATTGATTTATCTAATGCACGTGCAATTTCGCGGTAATTTACAGTAATTTCTTTTGGTTTTCCTGTAATTAAGTCACGTCCTTGAACTGGCATATCATCTGGTGCATGCTCTAATTCTTCCACAGCAGCTCCAACTTCAATTTTAACACGCTCGGCAGTTCTTTCTCCGATATATAAATTATGATGGGTTCTTAAATAATAAGCAATATCGTTTGTAAAGACGTCACCTGCAATTTTTACAGATTTATCACATACAATACCACCTAATGCAACAACGGCAATCTCTGTTGTACCACCACCTATATCGATAATCATGTTACCTTTAGGTTGCGTGATATCTATTCCAACTCCAATCGCAGCAGCCATTGGTTCGTAAATAAGACGCACGTCTTTTGCGTTGACACGTGCACAAGAATCTTTAACAGCACGTTTTTCAACTTCGGTAATTCCAGATGGAATACAAATCACCATACGCAATGAAGGTGAAAATAATTTACCTTGAATTCCAGGAATTTTCTTGATGAACTCTGTCAACATAAATTCTGAAGCTTCAAAATCTGCAATTACTCCGTCTTTCAAAGGACGAATTGTTTTTATATCGTCATGCGTTTTTCCTTGCATGTGTTTTGCTTGTTCTCCAACAGCAATAACTTTATTTGTTCTTCTATGTATAGCGACGATAGACGGACTATCTACTACAACCTTATTATTATGGATAATTAAAGTGTTAGCAGTCCCCAAGTCAATCGCAATTTCTTGCGTGAAAAAATCAAATAATCCCATCGTTGATTATGTCTCAGTATTATTAAAAATGAATGTACAAAAGTATAATAAATTTAGATGATTATAAAAGAGAATTTAATTTTTTAATCATCTAAATATTTTCACTAAAATAGGAAGTTTTTAGCAATAAAAAAGGGTTAATTTTTTTTTAACCCTTTTTTATGATTTTTATTGAATCTGAATATCATAAGGTAATCTTAATTGAACACCTTTTTGTTCATTCATCAACTTTATTTCTTTGTAAATTCTAATTCCATCCGAACCTAATTCTTTTGCAATTGCAGCTTCGGTATTTTTTCCTTGGAGATTATCCATAAATTCTTCGAAAGAATCTTTACGTTTTGGATAACTTTCTGTCGAATATTTTTCGATTTTAGCCAATTTAGCTGCTTCCTTAATCGCTGTTTCTAAACTTCCAAAATCGTCAATCAAACCAATTTGTTTTGCACGAGTTCCAGACCATACTCGCCCTTCCCCTATTTTATCCACTTGTTCGTAGGTTAATTTTCTGTTTGCTGCAACATGATTAACAAACTTACTATAGATTAAAACAATTGATTTCTGCATCGTATTTTTAGCCGTTGGTGACAAGGGTGTTGTTAACGACTTCAACTGATCTGCATTTGCATTCGTTTTCACTTCATCAAAGTTTAAACCTATATTATTAAATAATTTTTGTGCGTTTGGTATCATTCCAAAAACACCAATAGATCCTGTTATTGTGTTAGGTTGCGCATAAATTTTGTCCGAAGCTAAAGCTATATAATAACCTCCAGAGGCTGCTACATCACCAAACGAAACAACTATTGGCATCTTTGTTTTCAATTGCATCAACTCATATAAAATTTCTTCCGATGCATTAGCACTTCCTCCAGGCGAATTTACACGTAAAACCAATGCTTTGATTTTATTATTTTGCGAAATTTTACGGATTGCATCTACATAGGTTTTAGATTGAATTCCATCAAAACCATTTCCTTCCGTAATTGTTCCTGAAGCATATAACACAGCTACTTTAGCTTTTTCAGATTTTTCTGTAATAGTCTCAAAATAGTCTTCAACCTTAATTGTATGTTTTTCTAATACTTCAAAATCAGTTTTTGACTTTTCTTGTTTTAATCCAAGTTTTGTAAATAACATTTTCTGATAATCATTCTCTTGTGCGATGATATCATAAATTTTATTTTGCTTTCCAATTTCTGGAATAAAAGCGTATAAACTATCTGTTACCAGATTAAATTGTTCTGGAGAAATTTTTCGAGAAGTTGAGATTGAATTAGCTACATTTCCCCATACATCATTTAATAATTCAGACAATTGCATGCGATTTTCATCAGACATATTTGTTCTTATATATGGTTCAACAGCACTTTTGAATTGCCCATGACGTATTACTTGAAAATCGACTCCATATTTATCTCCCGCATTTTTGAAAAACATAATATTAGAACTTAATCCTTGTAAAAGTGTACCTCCCAAAGGATTTTGGTAAATTTTATCGGCTACACTACTAATATAATAAGACAACTGACTACCGGAATTTGAATACGAATAAACAAATTTTCCCGATTTTTTAAAATCTTCTAACGCATTACGAATATCTGTAGCTTGCGTTGCCCCACCAGAAAATTGATCAAGTTTTAAACTAATTCCTTTTATCTTATTATCATTCTTTGCCGCTTCTATCGAATGAATGATATCTTGCAAAAACACATTTGTTTCCTCTGATAAATCAAATAAAGAAACTGATCGATCCATATCACTCTCCATAATCGGATTTTCGAGCGAAATCTCTAAAACTGATCCTTCCGTTACACTCTTTGAAGGTGTAGATAAAGCTGAAACAAAAATTAGCACGAAAAGTAGAATGATAAATACACTAACCGTTAATAGATTTCCTATAATTGTAGAGAATACTCTCCCGAAAAAGTTTTTCATTTTTAATTTATTATTTACTTTTGCATATATGTCGCAAAATAAAGCCATTTTGTTACTAGGAACAAACTTAGGTGACAAAAAAAATAACATAGAAACAGCTAAATCTCTTATAAACAAAGAGGTTGGGGTAATAAAAAAAGAATCAAATCTTTTAGAAAATAGCGCTGAAGGTTTTACAACTGAAAATCTATTTCTCAATCAAAAAATTGAACTATTGACTAATTATTCTCCTTTTGAATTGTTACAAATAGTAAAAAAAATTGAACAAAAAATGGGAAGAGTATATGTCCAACCAAAAGAAAATGAACGTTACGTTGACCGATTAATTGATATTGATATATTATTCTACAACAGCCTATTAATAGATTCTAAACTGTTAAAAATACCACACCCTCAAAATTACACAAGAGATTTTATCAAAAGTTTATACTTTTTTTAAGATATTAATTATTAATTCATTAGTTTTGTAAAATATATTTAGTAATGCTTTATATTAGTTATAATAATTTCTAACCTATGAAAAAACTTTTATCTTTATTAATCTTAGGTGCTGCGGCATGTGCTACTGCACAAACCAAGTACGATGAAAAGCCATTTAACAACAGTAAAAAGGAATTTAACGATTGGTCTATTTCTGCTTTTGGAGGTTTAAACGCTTTGCAAAATTCTGACTTAGTTTCTTGGATGGGAAAATATTTCACTCCAGGATACGATGTTCAATTACAAGTTAATAAACAAATCACCCATGCTTTTGGTTTAAGTTTACAATATGAATTTGGTAAAACTAGACAAAAAGGAAATATTGATGATTCTGCTTTAAGTGGATATCATGGGTATGCTTATGGTAAAACTAAATACCAAGCAATTGGAGTTTTAGCTGATTTGAATGCCTCAAATTTATTACGAAGAGTTGATAACAGAACTGAATTTAAATGGGCTATGCATTTATACGCTGGAGTAGGAATACATGGCTATAAAGCTTATAGAAACAATTATGCTCCTCAAGGAGACCCTAATTTTACATTAATAACTGATCAAGATATCTCTGATAAATCTATTTATTCTCAAGTTGGTGCTGGTTTACGTTACAAATTGAATGACAAATTTGATTTAGAGTTACGTGGAATGTACTACATGTCTGGTGATGAAGAATTTGATGGATCTGGAAAACCAATGCCTTATCACAACTCAGGTGGTATAACTGCTGCAGATACTGAAGAAGGACGCGATGATAACATGATTACATTCTCTTTAGGGTTACACTATAAAATAGGAAAACATAAAGATGCCTTACAATGGGTTTCTCCATTAGCATACAAAGCTCCTGTAGAACAAACTCCATTTGAATGTATTGACGAAGATCGTGATGGTGTTTGTGATCAATGGGATAAATGTTTAGATACTCCAGAAGGAATCCGTGTAGACGGATCTGGTTGTTCATTAGATTCTGACGGAGATGGTATTCCTGATAGCGAAGATAAATGTCCTACAATCCCTGGTCCACCAACAAATGGAGGTTGTCCTGAAAAGGTTGTAAGAATTTCTGGAGATGAAGTTGCAACAAAAATTAATGCTTTTTTAGAAGGAATTGAATTTGATTATAACTCAGATCGTATTAGAGAACAATCTTACGAAAAATTAAATCATGCTGCTGAAGTTTTATTAGCAAATCCTGATTTTAAATTCGTAGTTGAAGGTCATACTGATGCCGCTGGAGGAGTGGATTACAACCAAAAATTATCTGAAAGAAGAGCTGCTTCTGTTGTTCGTTTTTTAGCTAACAAAGGTGTAGACACTACAAAATTATCTCCTGTTGGAAAAGGAAAATCTGATTTAAAATGGGCTGAATGTAATCCTGTTACAAACTGTCCTGCTTGGAAAAACTTAGAAAACAGACGAGTAATCTTCAAAGAAATTAAATAATCTTAATTTCATATAAAACAAAAAGGTCAGTTTTAAACTGACCTTTTTTTATTTCTAATAATTTAATTTAATATTACAATTTGGCTTGGATTAGACGAAACCTTGTACAGAAAATATTTTAACATATTCTTGATTTCATCTGTTTCTTGAATTAGAATCAATATGTTATGTATCTTTTCAAGCGATTTTATCTGATGATGATACTCGTAATAGCCATATCCTTTAAATTCCTTATTTTCGATTAAATAAAATGACTTCTCTATCCCACTTCGACCTTTATCAATGATTAAAAATGTATCCGAAGGATACTCTGTCGTTTGAATAAAATCCTTGATTCTTTTATTGTAATCATCTCGAGATTCCTCCTTTATACAAGCTCCATTACATTTATTCACTTTGTACTGAAAACAAGATTCATCAGATTTTATTCCCTCATTTACTTGTTGACAAAGATTGTAATCATTAACAATTTTTTCTAAAACCTCTTTGGCACGTTCTTTCGTCTTAAATTTTAAAACAGGCTCTACTTTTCTAACTTTTCCTATTTCTAAACGTGAATAACCTCTTTTCGATTCTAAATAATACAACCCATACGGATATACTTTATTTTCAACTAGTTTAAGATTATACATTGGTTGGTTAGTCAAAACCTCATTATTCTCTTTTATAGCGGCTAAAAATCCGCTTCCAGTTTCTTCAAATTTAATCGATCGAGTATAACGTTTTAATTTATTTGCTTTTAAGGTTTTTGATGTAAAAATTTGATTGATAGATCGTGCGATATTATTACTTCTACTAATATAAATTAACTGTTTTCTACTATTGTACATGTAAAAAACACCTGTCGTATTCGGTAGATTTTCTAACAATTTCTGATATTTAGAACTTGCTTTTTTAGGTTGTTTTAAACCTGTTTTCTTGGTGATAATTTTTTCAGAATCTTTATCTAAAAGCATTTTGAATAACGTTATCGTTGCTCTTGCATCTCCAGAAGCTCGATGGCGATCTGTTACCACAATACCTAAGGATTGACACAATTTACCCAAAGAATATGATGGTAAATTTGGGATTAATTTCTCACTGTATTCAAAAGTATCAATCCATTCTTTTTCATAATTATAGCCTAATCGTTCAAACTCCTGTTTCAACATTCTATAATCAAACATCACATTATGTCCAACTAAAATACAATCATCTGTAATTTCAACTATCCTCTTAGCTACTTCATGAAACTTTGGTGCAGTTAACACCATTTTATCGGTAATTTGAGTTAATTTTTGTACAAATTTGTCAATCTTTTTTTCGGGATTAACTAATGAAATAAATTGATCAACAATTTCTTTTCCATCATATTTATACACAGCAATCTCAATGATTGACTCTTCTCCTACTTTTCCGCCAGTCGCCTCTATATCTAAAATCGCGTACACTTGCTTATTTTTTTCCTTTTAAAAAATCAGTTAACATTTTCATCCCCCAATCCATCAATTTTCGAGTTGCTGTACGACTTACGTCACGTACAACAGGATTATCTGTCCAATCTTTTTCTTGTGGAACTCTTTTTGAAGGAGTTTTTTTACTACTTGTTTGTTCACTATTTTTTTGTTGTTCTAATTTTTGTGATAATATCTCATTAGCCGATTCACGGTTGATATTCTTCGCATACTTATTGACTAAATCTGAGTTTGCTACAATCGTATTTATTTCATCAGAAGTCAACACATCCATTCTCGAATTTGGTGCGCGCATATAAGTATATGCTAATGGCGTTGGAATCCCTTTTTCATCTAAAGCAGTCACAAAAGCTTCTCCAATTCCTAATTGTGTGATTACCTCATTTGCCTTATAATAAGTTGTCGTTGGATAATTTTCGATTGCTTTCGTAATTTCTTTGCGATCTTTTGCTGTAAAACCTCTTAATGCATGTTGAATTTTAAGCCCTAATTGACTCAAAACTGCATCAGGAACATCTCCAGGAACTTGAGTTACAAAATATAACCCAACACCTTTAGAACGAATTAATTTTACCATGGTTTCTATTTGATTTAATAAAGCTTTCGTTGCTTCTTTAAAAATCAAATGCGCTTCATCAATAAAAATAACCAATTTAGGTTGATCAGCATCTCCAGATTCAGGAAATTGAGAATAAATTTTATTCAACAAACTCAGCATAAAAGTGGAAAATAAATTGGGTTGATTTTGAATATCAATCAAACGAATAATATTTACGATTCCTTTACCATCTTTTGTTTTCAATAAATCTTGAACATCAAAACTTGGTTCTCCGAAGAATTTTGTTGCACCTTGTTGTTCTAATGCAACAATTTTACGTAAAATAGCTCCTAATGAAGCAGGCGCAATTGTTCCATAATTAGAATTTAATTCTGCTTTACCTTCAGCTGAATCTGTTACATATTGTAAAACGCGTCGAATATCTTCCAAATCAATCAATGGTAAATTTCGATCTTCACAATACTTAAATATAATTGAGATTATACTTTCTTGTGTCTCATTTAATTCTAAAATTTTACTGAATAAAATTGGACCAAAATCAGTTACAGTTGCACGAAGTTTAACTCCTGGCTCATCAGAAATAGACAAAAATTCCACCGCTGACCCTTGCGGATTATAAGGTAAATCGAGTGCTTGCATTCTTTCTTGCGCATGTTTATCTTCCGCATTTGCTGCTGCTCCAATTCCCGACAAATCTCCTTTAATATCCATCAATAAAGTCGGAACCCCTTTTAAAGAAAGTTGTTCGGCGATAATTTGCAAAGATTTGGTTTTTCCTGTTCCGGTTGCACCTCCAATCAATCCATGACGATTCATTGTTTTTAATGCCACTGAAATTTCAGCTTCTTCTACAATTTCTCCATCTAATCTGGCTTTGCCTAATATTATTTTATCATTTTTATAGGAATAACGTTTTTGTATTTCCTGAATAAAGCTTTCTTTTTGGTTCATTTTGATTGATTATTAAATAAATATAGGAAAAATTATTCTGCAAATTTATATTTTACAACAACAGGATAATGATCCGAAAATTTTTTACGAATAACATTTGCCTCAATAGCTGTAAATTCTTTTGAATGAAATAAATAATCAATTCTAATTGGAAATTTAAATCCATGAAAAGTTGTAGCATCTCCTTTTCCTACCGCTATATATGAATCGTGAAGGTAATTTTTTAATTTTTCGTATTCATACGAAATAGGCGTAGCATTAAGGTCTGTTCCTAAAATAACGGGATGACGAGATGATTTGATATACGGGATAATTGCTTCCAACTGCTTTTGATGCTTTTGCATTCCTTTTACCAATTTCAATTCGACCTTTCTGCTCGAAATTTCAGCTGTTTTCGAATCTTCTGATTGAATAATATCTTTTACCATCGTTTTATCGATATACATAGGCTCCAAATAAACATTGATTACTCGAATTGTATCGGTTCCGAGATCAATATCTGCATATGCCGCAAGTCCATTAAAATCTTCGCTATTTTCGGTTTCTATTATTTTTGTTTGGATAATTGGATATTTACTATAAATCGTTAACAATCCATAAAATTCTGAATAATAATCTTTAAACTCATTATTTTTCAAACTCTTTTGTTGAGCTTCTCTTGCCTCTTGAAGCAACATAATGTCCGCTTTATTTTTAATCAAAAATTCTTTCGTTCCTTCATCCTTAAAACCATGAGCATTGTATGTCAAAACTGTTAAATCGGCTTTTTTAGCTTCTATTTTATTGAATTGTACAATGGGATAAGATAAATAAATTGGATAAAACAATCCAGCTGAAAGAATTAAAATCAATAGAAAATGTCGCCAACTAAATAATAACCAATAAGCTAAAAAAATAGTTCCGAATGCAAATAAAATTGGAAAACCAATTGAGATAAAATTAAAATAAGGTATTTCTGAAGGTGTAAAAACTTTATTTAAATAAACACAATAAGCTACCAACAAAAAAACAATATTTATTGTTAGTACTAAACGATTGAAATAATTTAGTTTAAACTTACTGATTACACTCATTTTATCTACCTTCTTTAAATAGAAAGTCTTTTTCTTCTTTAGATAAACTTTCGTATCCTGATCGCGAAATTTTATCTAAAATTACATCAATTTTCTTTTGTTTTTCAACTTTTTGATGATTAAAATCGTAGTCATCTTTCGGAACATTTGTTCGAGTTGAAGTTGAAGAAGTATTTTTATATGTTTTAAATGTTGATTTGTCTTTCTTTTGAAACAATTGTTCTATTTTGATAATAAAGTTACCTAAAAAATCATTTCCTTTCTCAAATTGTTTCATATAAAGATAACCAAAAATCGCACCACCCAAATGCGAAATACTTCCACCAGCATTCTGATTTGCTATAATATTATATACATCAAAAGCAATAAAAAAGTAGCCTACATACAACAATGGAAACGAAGTTGGAATAAGTAGCAAACGAACAGGCATTTTTGGGTTGTAGGAAATCATCCCAAAAAAAACGGCATAAAAAGCTGCAGAAGCACCAACTAATAAATGTGAATAATTGAATATATTTTGAAACAATAAAAAGAATATACCTCCAGTTATTCCTCCAAAAATATAAAACGTCACTAAGTTTCTATTCTGAAATTGTTGTAAAAACATTTGGCTTACGAAGTACAACAAAACCATATTCATAATCAAATGGAAAAGATTTCCATGCAACCAAGAATAGCTGAAAATTTGCCATGGTTTTGTCAATAAATCATCAAAAGATGACAATGCAAACAAATCAGTTGTGTTAATAATTGAATTCGCTACAGTACGAAGAATGAAATCTACAATCAGTAACGTAAAAAACACCACAACATTGATATAAATTAACTTTGTTGCACTATTTCCTGAAGAATATTTTAGTTTTAAATCGTCTAAGATATTATTTGTCATAGTTTAATTCCATCTATAAAGATTCTTTTTCCATTTTCTTGCCAATAAGAAACCTATTAAACCTCCTCCTAAATGGGCAAAATGTGCTACATTTCCGATATTCTGGTATCCCATATAAAACTCAATTAATACCATAATTGGAATAAAATATTTTGCTTTTATTGGAACTGGAAAAAAGATTAACATCAACTTTTCATTTGGATACAACACCGCAAACGCTAACAATAAGCCATAAATTGCTCCTGAAGCACCAACCATTGGTGTAACAAAATAGGTTAAAATACTTGACGCAGATTGACTACTTTGAATAACTGCGTTGGTATGATATGCGCCTTGCATTGATAATTTAGCTGCATCATAAATTTGTCCCAAACCTATTCCTTGCGATTGGATTATTTCTTTTAATTGCTCAACTTGGAAATAATTTACCAAATTAAATAAAATAAAACCTCCTAAACCAGCTAATAAATATAAGGTTATAAACTTTTTAGGACCAAAAGTTTGTTCCACTACCGAACCAAACATCCACAATGCAAACATATTAAACAATATATGCGTAAAATCGGCATGCATAAACATGTGCGTTAAGATTTGCCAAAAATTGAAGTTAGGAGATTCTGGATAAAATGCACCTAAAATTACGCGTAAATCAATTCCTTTTGCGTTAAAAACAAAAGTCGCTAAAAAGAATAACCCATTAATAATCAGTAAATTCTTTGTTATCGGTGGTATAGATTGTCTCATTTGGTTATTGTAATGTTTTTTTAATATCTGCCGTATTCATTTGCACAAAAATAGGGCGTCCGTATGGTGTATAATTTGGATTTGGTAGTCTTAGCAATTCTTCTACCAAAGTTTGCATTTGCTCAGATTTTAACGCTACACCCTTTTTAACAGCGGCATTCTTCGCTAAAATTTTCGCAAACGTATTTTCTAATTCGATTGATTCTTGGTATTCCAACTCTTCTATAAAATCCATAAAAATAGACACGACATCTTCTTGCTGAACATCAACAGGAATTGCGTTAATCTGAATGGTTTCTTCGTCTAACGAAATGTCAAAACCAAAACTTAACAATTGATGTTCTACGTTGATTAATTTCTGACGATCATTTGGCGAAAGCTCCAATTCTATCGGGAAAAGCATTTGTTGAACCAAAGCACTTCCGTTATTTGAATGAATAAATTTCTCGAACAATATTTTTTGATGCGCACGATGTTGATCAATAATCAACAATTCACCACGATATTCTACTATCAAATATTGGTTCATCCATTGTATCACATCAAAACTATCCTGAAAATCTTCAGATTCGAATAATTGATGTGCATGATTATTCTCTATTTCTAACTCAACCGCATCTTTATAAAAATCCATATTCGCTCGAATATCAGATGGCTTTGGCGATCTTGTTTGTTGATGTTCAAATGGATTAAAACTTGAATCAACTGTAATTTCTGGCATTTTAATTTCTGTATTTTCTGTTGCAGAAGGAATAAATGCCCAGTTTGGATCTTGTTCAAAATCCAACGAAGGAATGACATTAAACTGTCCCAAAGCATGTTTTACAGCAGCTCTTAGAATTGTGTATATCAATGCTTCGTCTTCAAATTTGATTTCTGTTTTTGTAGGATGGATATTGATATCAATTTTTGAAGGATCAAGTTCTAAATACAAAAAATAAGACGGACTATATCCTGTTGGCAACAAACTTTCGAAAGCATCTACAATCGCATTGTGTAAATATCCACTTCGAATAAAACGATTGTTGACAAAGAAAAATTGCTCTCCGCGTGATTTCTTCGCAGCATCTGGTTTTCCTACAAAACCTTTTACTTTTACAATTTCAGTATCTTCTTCAACCGAAATAATTTGAGCACTTAATTTCTTTCCAAAAATCTGAGTAATTCGTTGTTTTAAATTCCCCGCTTTTAGATGATAAATCTCTGCATCGTTGTGATGTAAAAAGAAACTAATATTTTCGTGTGCCATCGAAACGCGTTGAAATTCATCTTGAATATGACGAAACTCAACCTGATTTGATTTCAAGAAATTACGACGAGCAGGCACGTTATAAAAAAGATTTTTGACCGCAATAGAAGTTCCGACTGGACAAACAACTGGATCTTGACTTCGAACTTCTCCTCCTTCTATCACTAATTGCGAACCTACCTCATCCTCATCACGACGCGTTTTCGTTTCTACTTGCGCAACAGCAGCAATTGAAGCTAAAGCCTCTCCGCGAAAACCTTTTGTATGAATATTGTAAATATCTTCCGTCTTTCTGATTTTCGACGTTGCGTGACGTTCAAAAGCCATACGAACATCTGTCACACTCATTCCCGAACCATTATCAATCACTTGGATCAAGCTTCTACCCGCATCTTTTACAATTACCTGAATAGAAGTTGCACCAGAATCCACTGCATTTTCAATCAACTCTTTTATCACCGAAGCTGGCCGTTGCACAACTTCTCCCGCGGCAATTTGATTAGCTACATGATCTGGCAATAATTGGATAATATCGTTCATCTTTTCGTTTAAAATTGATTTAATTTTGACTATTTTTTTAATCAAACTTTACAAATATACAAACAAATCTCCCTTTTCTACCCATATAAACAAAGTGAAACTTATCAACATTTCTAAGCCTTTTGAGTTTTGGAATTTAAGTTTTTTGTTAAGAAATCTATTATTCGTAATTTTTTAATTCTTCTTTTAAATCTCTTATAAACTCATCTAAAGTAACTACAAAACCTGTTTTATTCGTTGGAAAAACATTGATTAAAAAATCATTTTCTCTAATAAAATTTATAATTTCTTCTAATCTATTGAAATCAATCTCTAAAACTTCGCAATCGCTCCAATCATCTATTCTACATATTTCTGCAAACTCAATTTCTGACCATAAGGGAAATAAAGTTTTATCATCAATTGTAGAAATAGCATGATCTCCATTTGGAAAAACTAATGTATACGTCTTTTCCCAATCAGCTATTTTTCTAATAAAATATTGATAACGTTCAAAAGGATTTAATTTTAGAATATTTTCTATTTTTTTAGGATGCATTTTTCAATTCTTTAACTAAAATAGCTTTCATCTCATCAAAATCTTGATCAATTTCTTGATTAGGTTGTTGCGTAAGCAATGAGACAATATAAATCATCGCCGTTGAAGATAAAAAACCTGGAATCATTTCGTACCAATCTTTGTAATCATGCTGTATATAAACCCAAGCTAAGACTACGATTCCTCCAGTTAACATACCCGCTAAAGCACCTTGCCATGTTGTTTTTTTCCAAAAAAGAGAGAAAACAATTAACGGTCCAAAAGCTGATCCAAATCCTGCCCAAGCATTTCCAACTAAGTTCAAAATCGAATCATTAGGCGTTAAAGACAATAAAACTGCGATTACTGCTACGATTAAAACTGATAAACGGCTTGCAATTAACAATTGTTTAGATGTTGCTTTTTTATTTAAAAATGCTTTGTAAATATCTTCTGTTAACGAACTTGATGTTACTAAAAGCTGAGAAGAAATGGTGCTCATTACAGCAGCTAAAATTGCTGACAATAAGAATCCTCCGATCAATGGATGGAATAATACACGCGAAAAATAGATGAACACTGTTTCTGCATCTGTTTTAGAACCATCAAAAAGTTGCATCGTTGATTGATCAAACTTCATCAAATAAGCAATTCCAACCAAACCTACTAATAATGCTCCACCAACAGTAAAGATCATCCATGTTATTCCAATATTTCTTGCTTTCGGAATATCTGACACTTTACCAATTGCCATAAAGCGAACAAGAATATGTGGTTGACCACAATAACCTAAACCCCAAGCCATCAAAGATAAAATCCCAATAGTAGTTGTCCCTTCAAATAGATCTAAATAATTATCACCTTTCGTATTAATTAATGAAAAAGTTTCTTCTACTCCATCAATTTCAGCAATAGCAACTATTGGCACAATAACCAAAGCCAACACCATAATTGTTCCTTGAATAAAATCTGTTAAACTAACAGCCAAAAATCCACCCAAAAAAGTATACAGAACAACAACAAAACTTGTCATCCAAATTCCTGTCATATAATCCATATGAAAAGCAGATTCAAACAATTTCCCTCCAGAAACCATTCCAGCAGATGTATACAAAGTAAAAAACACCAAAATAAAAATAGATGAAACAATACGTAATAAACGTGTTTTATCCTTGAACCTATTTTCGAAATAAACAGGAATTGTAATCGAATTATTGGCAACTTCAGTATAAACTCTAAGGCGTGGCGCAACAAAAACATAATTAAGAAAAGCACCAATTGTTAAACCTATTGCAATCCATGCACTTGATAAACCTGTGAAATACATTGCTCCAGGAACTCCCATCAGCAACCAACCACTCATATCAGCAGCACCTGCAGAAAGTGCCGTAACAGCAGCTCCCATTTTCCGTCCTCCAATCAAAAATTCTTCAGAATTGCTTGTCGACTTTCGGTAAGAATAAATTCCAATTCCAATCATCAAAGCCATATACGCACCTATAGAAATATACTCGTAAAAGTTCATGTGTTTAATTTTTATCGAAAATATAATTTTTCATCCACAAAAAATAAACGAACTTTAAATTTCTAAATAATTACGGATGAATTTTCAACAAAATAACCTCAAAAATGCAACAAGCCCTTATTTAAAACAGCATGAAAACAATCCTGTTTGGTGGCAAAGTTGGAGCGACGAAGTTTTGAATCATGCACAAGAAATCAACAAACCTCTTCTTATTTCAATTGGTTATTCAGCTTGTCATTGGTGTCACGTCATGGAACACCAATCTTTTGAAGACGAAACAGTCGCTAAATTAATGAACAAGTATTTTGTATGCATTAAAATCGACCGTGAAGAACGTCCAGATTTAGACGCTTTGTATATGAATGTTTCGCAATTAATTCATCAATCGGGAGGTTGGCCACTAAATGTTTTTGCACTTCCAGATGGACGACCTTTTTATGGTGGCACTTATTTTCCGAAAGTTCAATGGATCGAATTATTAGAAAATATTAATCATTTGTATCATCAAAATTATCCCAAAACAATGGAATATGTCAACTCTATTGCTGATGGTTTACACAAAATGGAAACGATTGGATTGAAATCTGAACAAAATTTTTCGAAAGAAAAAATCGACGAAACATTCGAATTTTGGAAACAACAATTTGATGATGAATGGGGCGGTTTTAATCGTGCACCAAAATTTATGTTACCAAATGCTTGGGAAACTATTTTACGTTATGGAATTCAAACTAAAAATGAAAACTGTTTAATTCAAACCAAAATAACATTAGACAGAATGGCTTTTGGAGGAATTTACGATCAATTGAAAGGAGGTTTTTCGCGATATTCAGTCGATCCGTATTGGAAAGTTCCACATTTCGAAAAAATGCTTTACGACAATGGACAACTGCTATCTTTATACTCAAATGCTTATCGAGTTTTCAACGAAAAAGAATATGAAAATATAGTAAAAGAAACCATCAATTGGTTAAAAGATGAAATGCTTTCGCCAGAAAATGTTTTTTATGCTGCAATTGACGCTGATTCTGAAAGTGAAGAAGGAAAATATTATGTTTGGAAATCGCATGAATTGAAACTGATTTTAAAAGAAGATTTTGATTTGTTTCAGAACTATTATAACATAGACGAATTTGGCGAATGGGAACATGGCAATAATATTTTGATGCGATTAACGGATGACGAATATTTTGCTACGAAACAGAATATTTCAGTCGAAGATCTTCAAACCAAAGTTTCAAAATGGAAAAAAATCTTAAATCCTATTCGAGAAAAACGCAGAAAACCTCATCGCGACGAAAAAGTATTGACCTCTTGGAATGCTTTAACTATAAAAGGTTTGTGTGACGCTTATCTCACTTTTGAAATTCCTGAATATCTTGATTTAGCCGAAAACGCAATTCATTTTATTTTAGAAAATCAATGGAAAAACGAAACATTATTCCGAAATTATAAAGATAAACAAACGACAATTCCAGGATTTTTAGATGATTATGCGTTGATGATTGAAGCATTAATTAAGCTTTTTGAAATCACATCCGAGATAAAATATTTGGAAACCGCTCAAACATTAACAGAGGAAACATTTAATCAATTTTACAATCACAAAAATAAAATGTTTGCTTACAAGTCGCATTATGACACACCTTTGGTGAACGAAACATTCGAAATTTATGATAATGTTATTTCTTCTTCAAATTCTGTCATGGCAACTAATTTATTCAAATTAGGAAAAATTTTGAATGAAGAAAAATACATCGAACAAGCCAAGCAAATGTTAACGAATATTGATGAAAAAATTCACGATTATCCAACTGGTTTTGCAAATTGGATTCAGTTGTATTTAAATTTCAGTTATCCGTTCAAAGAAATTGTTATCGTTGGTAATGAAGCTCAAGAATATTCGAAACAAATCCAACAATGTTATGTACCGAATGCGATTTTTGTTGCTTCAGAAACAGAACAATTAGAGATTACTAAAAATAGATTGATTGAAAATAAAACATCCATTCATATTTGCGAAAATTATGCATGTCAATTACCCGTTTATTCGATTGAGGAAGCCTATAAAAATTTATAAACCATGAAAAAAACACGTTGCGCTTGGGTAAATAAAGACCAAGATTACATCGATTATCACGATAACGAATGGGGAAAACCTATAAAAGACGATAAAATTTTATTTGAATTTTTGATTCTCGAATCTTTTCAAGCGGGATTGAGTTGGTTTACTATTCTCAAAAAACGTAAAAACTTTAGAAAAGCATTTGCAAATTTTGATGTCAAAAAAGTAGCCAATTTTGATGAAGCTAAAATCGAAGAATTAGTCCAAAATGAAGGAATTATTCGTCATCGAGGAAAAATTTCTGCAGCAATCAACAATGCAAAGTTGTTTATCGAAATACAAAAAGAATTTGGATCGTTCTCTGATTTTATTTGGAGTTACGTTGACCACAAACCTATTATCAACAATTGGAACTCAATCAAAGAAGTTCCTGCAACCACAGAAATTTCGGACAAAATTGCGAAAGATTTGAAAAAACGAGGTTTTAAATTCTTTGGTTCAACAACAATTTATGCGCACATGCAAGCAACCGGAATGGTTAACGATCATACCAACGATTGCTTTTGTAAATAAATTATGTTTGTAAAAACAGCTAACTTTCGCATCTTTGCGCAAATTTAGCACATGAAAATCGAATTAAAATATTGGATTATCCTCGGTATTTTAGCTTTAACTTGGGGAAGTTCTTTTATACTAATCAAACAAGGATTGGTTTCTTACACACCCTATCAAGTAGGCGCCTTACGTCTATCTATCGCAGGAGGAATTTTAGCCATTTGGGGAATTCCAAGTTTATTTAAGATTCCAAAAAACAAATTAAAATATGTTGCATTAGCTGGTTTTTGTGGAAATTTTATTCCAATGTTTTTATTCCCAATGGCTCAAACGCACGTTTCAAGCTCTATGGCTGGAATTTTAGATTCGTTGGTTCCATTATTTATCTTGTTATTTGGCGCTTTATTTTTTAACATAAAAGGAACTAAAAATCAAATAATTGGTGCGTTGATCGGTTTTTTAGGAGCTGTTCTATTAATTGGTGGAGATGGTTTTTCAGGTGAAAACAGTTTATTACATTGTTTATTAATTGTATTAGCAACTGCTTTGTATGGACTAAATAGTTTGATTTTAACTCGCTATTTAAACGATGTACCATCATTCCAATTGTCATCAGCATTATTTACAATCTGGTTATTACCTTCTATTGTAATCTTATTTTTATCCGGTTTTTTCACTGACTTTGTTGGTACTCCTCAACAATTAGAAAGTTTGGGTTATGTCGCCATATTAGGCTTAATTGGGACTGCATTAGCAATGATTTTATTCTACAAATTAATCCAAGCCACTGGCTCGATGTTCTCCTCAATGGTCACCTATTTGATGCCGATTGTTTCTGTTTTTTGGGGATTTTTAGTTGGAGAACAAATCACATTCATGCATTTATTTGGCTTTGCTATGATATTATCGGGTGTGTATTTGACGCAGAAACCAGACAAAAAACAAATCGAAACCATTTAACAGTACTATACGATCAATCCTCATTTATTGAAATGAGGATTTTTTATGCACATTCATTTCATAGGAGAACTTTACTTAAAGCAAGACAAGAGCATCACCGAAGAAAGATAAGAGAGTCCTCCTGGTTGAGGCGAAGTTGAGGCGGTACAAAGGCAGCATAAAGGCGGCATAGAAGCGTCATAGAACCGATACTGAACAATGACCGTGAAAGAAAATAAAGTGGCCTAAAGAGGGGTTGAAATTACGGATTTAAAAATACGATTTTTCGCTAAAAATTCCGAATCCTTCCTTTCTTCTTTCAGGTATCCCATACAAAAAGCCACTACTGGAACTTTGTTCCAACAGTGGCTTTTTGAATATGTTAATTATATAGTACACCTATCGCATATAAGGTTTTAAAGCTGTTACTAATCTTCTGGTAAACTCATCCGCCCCTTTATCGTTTAAATGGGTGGTATTGTAAAACCATTTTTGTTGATAACTGATCGAATCATCCGAATAATCCAATAAAGGCAAATCATATTTCTGTAAGGTTTTTTGGTAACGCCCTACAATTTCATCGCGGTTCAACATATACCCTTGCCCTTTGTAAAATTCTGGCGCAATCGTAAAAATCAATTGAATATTTTCTTGTTGACAACGTTGGATCAATTCTTCTAACAAAGGATACACTTCGGCATCAAATTCCGCATCTTTTGCTTTTAAATTCGCCCAATTGACATTCCATTTTCGGTTATAGGATTTAAAACCTTTTAAACGAAAATCTCCATTTTTGTCCACTTTTTCTTTTGTTGCTTTTTGAATTTCATCTTTCCAATACTTTTGGTCTTCGTATCGGTAAAAAGGAATCACATAATCTTTCCAATCGGCATTTTCATATTCTTTTAGGTACGCATATAATTTGTAATTCCATAACATAAAAGGCACGTATTGATTCGGTTGAAAAACTTCATCAATGTGCGAAAATGAAAACGTATCCAAATTCCAAACAATGGTCTGAGGATGAGGATTTTTATCCAAATACTTCAAGAAACGATAATATTGCATCTTGAATTTACTTCCGTTCAACCCTAAATTATGTGTTTTCACTCCCAATGAATCTTCCAAAATTTGAGGATTGATATGAATCATTGCACGTGAAGAACCAAAAACAGCTAAATCCACGTCTATATCCCCTTGATTCACACGGTTCCATTCTTGTACTTCACCGCTAAACAAGGCTTTCTCTTTTAACGAATTGGAATAAAGAATATCGCCAATTCCGGCTAAAAAATAAATGGCCACCAATGTGACCATAATGTATTTGAAAGGTTTCATTATCTTTTAATATAAGGTTTTATATCCTCCGCTAATTTTTTGGTGAAAATATCTGCACCTTTTGCATTTAAATGATTAGAATTATAAAATAGATTTTTTTGATAATTCATCGAATCATTTGAATAATCAATAAAAGGAATATTATATTTTTCTGATATAGATTTATATAACTTTATAACTTCATTTCGATTAATTTGACTTTCTATCTGAGCTATATATTCTGGTGAATTTATTAAAATCACACTTGTATTCAATTTTTGCAAATCCTCTATTATTAGAAATAAATCTTGTTTTCTCAAAGAATCAACTTCTATAAAATTAGGTTTATACAATCTCTCCTTCCAAGAATAATTCATTCCTCTAAAACCTTTCACTCTACCGTTATTATGATAATTTGAATAAAAATAAATTTTATAAAGCTCTTTTAATACATCAACTTTTTGATATTTAAATTTTCTATATCTTATCATTGGAAAATACAAATCAAAATAATTAAATTCTAGCTCCTTTCCGACAATATCATATATACTTTTTCGATATAACATCAATGGAATAAATTGTTCTGGATTAAAGACTCTTGCTTTTTCAAGAGAAGTAATGTCTAAATTAATAATTACATTTTTAGGATGACTTCCAATGCTAATAAGTTCATCATGCCTAAATTTTTGTAATTCTATCTTTTGACCATTAAATCCTAAATTATAAGAATTTAATTTTAACTCTTTGTCTAATATTATCGGATTTAAATGAACGTAACTCCTAGAAGATCCATAAATAACTAAGTCTTCATCTATTTTTTTATTATAAATATCATTCCAAGTATTTAGTTCTCCTTCAAACAAGCTACTTCTTAAAAATGATTTTGAAATAAAAACATCTATCATTAATGCTAAAACATAAATGATTAATACTCCTAATAATATCCTTTTTAGAAATTTCATTTTCTTAACATTTCGATATGTGTAATATCGTCTTCTAAATATTCTTCCGACACTTGTTTGAAGCCAAAAGTTGAATAAAATTCTTTCAAATAAGATTGTGCAGAAATACGAATTGAAGATGTTTTAAATTGATTTTCGATTACTTGAACAGAATTTTTCATTAATTGTTTTCCCAAACCATAACGACGAAATTTCGGATTTGTAATTACACGACCAATAGACGGTTCGTTTTCGTATGAAATTCCTTGAGGAACAATGCGAGAATAAGCTGCAATTTCATTATCAATCGTTGCCCATAGATGCCCGCATTTGAAATCCTTTCCATCGGCATCTTGGTAAATACAATCTTGTTCGATCACAAAAACGTCGTTTCGTAATTGAATTATTTT
>NZ_CALGVK010000185.1:0-18633 GCF_937930195.1 uncultured Empedobacter sp. | reverse complement strand
AATATTGAGCCTTTTTTGTTTTATTGTATTTGCATTCCACTACTTTCTCTATATCGATTTCCATCTCCTGTTTTGCTTACTTTTGCTCCAAATTGATTGAGGTTAAAAGTTAATGAAAACATGATGAATTGCGTCAAAATATTGTTACGTTGATCAACGACAGACTCTGCATTAATTGTTCGCGTATAACTATTATTTTGGTTCAATAAATCATATACTTTTATTCCAGCTTCTAATTTATCATCAAAGAAACGATACATTAAACTTGTATTCCATAAAAAGAAATCGCGCTTGAAACCTGCTGCCATTCTCGAATTATAATTGTAGCTGAAATCATTTGTCCATGTCAAATTTTTAGGAAAAGTAGAAATCGTTTTAATTCCGAAATTGTGCGTTATATTATTCTGATTGTCAATCGAATAATTGACATATTTAGAATTGGTAAAGTTTAAACGGTACGATGGAGAAATTGTTAAATAATCGCCGTAATCCCAATTTAATCTTAGCATAGGTGATAAAGTCGTGTTGTACTGTTCATATTTTACAGCATCCCTAAAACCTTGTGTTAATGCATAACTTGCAGATGTACCAATATTAATTCTAAATTTATTGTTTCCTTTTTGATAGTGTTTATTGAAAAAAACATTACCATTTAGGCGATAATTTCCTTTGACATTTTCGTAAGTTGTTGTTCTTTTATAAATCGAATAATCCATTTCGGTATAATTAACAATATTCGATTCGTTGTAGGTATAGCCTAAATTTGCATTGAATCCTTGACGTGTTTTTCGATCAAAATTGCTAAACATTAAATTGATTCGATGTGCTTTATTAGGGTTTAAATCAGGATTACCTTTAAAAACATCTAACGGATCCGTTTCGTCTATAATTGGTAAAACTTGTGAAGTCGAAGCTAAACTTGTTTGATAATTATACAACAAAGAAAGCGAGTTGTTTCCATTTTGATAACGAATATTACCCGAAATATCTGGTAAAGTTTTGTTTTGTGTCGAACGATAATCAGCTGCTTTAAATATTCCAAAATTTTGTTGATTATAAATCGTTGCACCTAATCTTAAGGTTGCAGAAATCTTCTTTTTGTTCAATAATAATTGAGTGAATGGATTAAGTTCATTCAGTCGAGTGGAATAAAATCGTGTCAAATCAGTGTTCAAGTTATCATATTCTCCAGTAGTTTCATTGTAATTTAACGTTCTATTATTGGTTTCAGAATCGGTTAAATTATATGCAGTACCAACTGCAATTTTTAAAGAATCAGAAATGGGATAGGTATATTTTACGTTAAAATTATACGAATTATCTTTCGAAATATTTTGTTCATTTACATTTCGATAAATATCATCAATCGAATCAGTTGTATATAAAGTTGTCGAATTTATGAATGAATTGCGATCTGTTTTGCCAATCGAAATATCCGAATTAAAGTCTAAATAAGATTTATTCTTGAATTGTTGATTAAGTGATAAAATCGTTTTGAAGATGTTCGAATTTGATTTTGCATCGGATGTTTGGTTCATTTGATTTCTTAAATCTCCTAAATCTGAATAGGTTTTACTATCCGAAATAGAGGATTTTGTTGATGAAGAATTGTTAAAAGACGGGTAAAAATAGATCTTCGTATTGTTTTTTGTCCATTCTAAATTTGTTCCAAAGTTATGACCATAGGTTTCATTTTTTGTTTTAGAATTTGCATCAGATATATACGTGTTTTTTGGAGCAAAGTTTTCGATGTGTTTGAATTGGGCGTTTTTTGTATAGGAATGATTCAGTCTATAATCAGCACCAATCTTCAAATTATCATTTAATTGATCACTATAATTCAGTCCAATTGATGTATTGTTTGTAACACCGTTCGAATTTCTTCTTCCCATTCTGCCTTGTCCTCTCGAACCTTCTCCATTTGTCATTCCCGAAGACGCAATATCAGTTGAAGAACCAATTAGACTAATTTTCTTTTTTCCTTTAAAATAGTTTGCCATTAAATTACCTTCGTAATGATTAGCTGTTCCATAACCAGCTGTGGCCTTCAGCATATAACCTTTTTTCTTGTCTTCTTTCAAGGTAATATTCAACGAAGATTTATCAGATTTAGAGCGTTCGCCAGAAAATTTTTCGTTTTTCGTTTTATAATCCGAAACCTGAATTTTTTTGATGATATCAGCTGGTAAATTTTCTAATGCGACTTTTCCATCTGTTCCAAAAAAGGTTCTCCATCTATCAAAATTTCATTAACATTCTTGCCATTTACCGTTATTTTTCCATCTTCGTCCATCTCAAAACCAGGCAACTCATTTAATAGGGTTTCTAAGTTTGCATTTGGTTTTACTTTGTATGAATCCGCATTATATTCGATTGTATCTTGTTTTACAACAATGGGTTCTACATTGGTTACAATCACTTCGTCCAAATCATAAATCATCGGATTAATGATAACAGTACCAAGGTCAATGTTGTTTTTTAGAGACTCAAAACTTTGCTTGAAAACACCTTCTAAAGCATCATCAATAATCAAGTAAACGGGTTTTTCTTGTGGAGTAAGTTCAAGTTTAAAAACGCCTGATTCATTTGTTGTTGCAGAAACAATTTTTGTCGAATCGGATTGATTACCTAATATAATCTCAGCATCAGTTAATGGATAATGAAGTCCATCGGTTACTTTTCCTGTAATGGTAATTTTATCTTGTCCAAAAGAGAGTGTTGTGACGAAACTAATAAGAAGTGCAAAAATATATTTTGTCATGAGATGAATTGATTTCTTCATCTGTTAGACATCTAAATTAGGATAAAGTTTAATTTTGATTAAAGTTTTTTCCAACTTTTATCTGAGATTTTCGAAACATCAAAATCAGAAGTAGTGATAAAAAGAGGCGTAATTTCTACAATTCGTTTTATTTGAGTTGTTCTCAAGTTTGATTCTGGGCAAAATGTTTCAAATAATACTATTTTTTCAGATTCAGAAGAGTTTGATTTGTAAAGCGTTTCTTTAATTTTTTTGTCAACTTTCCAATTTGTACAACTTCCAATGTTATAATATTCAAAGGCTAATAAAGGAAGTAAGCTAAATATAATGCCTAAGATAAATTTCATCACATTCATAAAACTCCAACCATTTTTATTTTTAATAGAAAGTAGAAACAGGATATAAATGCTGACAGCTGTAGCAAAGGTTAAAATCTTTGGGAATAGTTTTGCAAACTCATGATTCGCAAATTCTAAACTAATAAAATCTCCAATTAAAAAGTATCCAATAAACCATAAAATAAAAATTGTACAGATGATTAAGATAATATTTCGAAGAGTTTTATTCATATCGCTTGTTGGTTTGTGTGGTATAAATATAAAAATATTCCTGTCAATAGACAGGAATACTTAAACTAAAATAGATTTATTTATAAGATTTCAATAAATTCTCTAAAATTTCGCACGCACATTCTGCTAAATTGGTTCCTGGACCAAAAATCGCATCTGCGCCATTTTGATAAAGGTAATCATAATCTTGACGTGGGATAACACCACCGACAACAATATATACATCATCTCTACCTAATTCTTTTAATAGTTTTACTACTTCTGGCACTAATGTTTTGTGTCCTGCAGCTAAAGAAGAAATTCCTAAAATGTGAACATCATTTTCAATTGCTTGTTTAGCAACTTCTGCTGGTGTTTGAAATAATGGCGAAATATCGACATCAAATCCCATATCAGCAAATGATGTTGCAACAACTTTAGCACCGCGATCGTGACCATCTTGTCCCATTTTTGCGACCATAATACGAGGGCGACGACCATCCTCTTCTGCAAACTCGTCTGCTAAATTGCGAGCTTCTTCAAATTTATTCATTTTTCCTGCTTCCATAGCATAAACCCCTTGAATTCCTCTTGTAATTGCTTTGTGACGACCAAAAATAGTTTCTAAAGCATCAGAAATTTCACCTAACGTTACACGACGACGAGCCGCTTCGATAGATAATTCTAATAAATTTCCTTCACCTGTTTCAGCAGCTTTTGTTAATTGCGCTAATATCTCTTGAACAGCTTCGTTATTACGCTCTGCTTTTATTTGATTTAATCGATCAATTTGTTTTTGACGAACAGTTGTGTTGTCAACTTCAAGAATTTCAAACTCTTGTTGTTCTAATTTCGAACGATAGGCATTAACACCTATAATTGAAACTTCGCCAGAATCTATTTTGGCTTGTTTTTTTGCAGCAGCTTCTTCAATACGCATTTTCGGGATTCCCGCTTCTATCGCTTGTGTCATTCCACCTAATTCGCGAACTTCTTGAATATATTCCCACGCTTGATTTGCCATTTCATTTGTCAATGACTCAATCATAAAACTACCACCAAAAGGATCTGCAGTTCTGCAAATTTGTGTTTCTTCTTGTAAAATGATTTGCGTATTTCGTGCAATTCGTGCTGAGAAATCGGTAGGTAAAGCGATGGCTTCGTCTAATGCATTTGTGTGTAAAGACTGCGTTCCTCCTAATGCAGCAGCTAAAGCTTCGATTGCTGTACGACCAATATTGTTATATGGTTCTTGCTCTGTTAAACTCCAACCTGAAGTTTGACAATGCGTTCTTAGCATTAATGATTTTTTATTTTGAGGTTCAAATTCCTTCATCAATTTTGCCCAAAGCATACGAGCGGCTCTCATTTTCGCAATTTCTTGAGGGAAATTCATTCCAATTGCCCAGAAAAATGATAAACGAGGAGCAAAATCATCAACTTTTAATCCGGCAGCTAATCCAGTTTTTACGTATTCGTAACCATCTGCTAATGTATATGCCATTTCCAAAACAGGAGTAGCTCCAGCTTCTTGCATATGGTAACCTGAAATAGATATAGAATTGAATCGCGGAATGTTTTGAGAAGTATATTCGAAAATATCAGCAATGATTTTCATCGAAGGTGTTGGTGGATAAATGTATGTATTACGTACCATGAATTCCTTCAAAATATCATTCTGAATTGTACCCGAAAGTTGTTCTTGCGAAACCCCTTGTTCTTCAGCCGCTACAATGTAGAAAGCTAAAATAGGAAGTACAGCTCCGTTCATTGTCATCGAAACTGAAATTTTATCCAATGGAATTTCATCAAATAAAATTTTCATATCCTCTACAGAATCAATTGCTACACCAGCTTTTCCAACATCTCCAACAACACGTTCGTGATCAGAATCATAACCGCGATGTGTAGCCAAATCAAACGCAACTGAAAGACCTTTTTGTCCTGCAGCTAAATTTCTTTTGTAAAATGCATTTGATTCCTCGGCAGTAGAAAAACCTGCATATTGACGAATTGTCCATGGTTGACGAACATACATTGTAGAATAAGGACCACGTAAATAAGGTGCAACACCAGGTAAAAAATCCAATTGTTTTAAATCTTTTACATCATTATAATCGTAATCACTTTTTACCTGTAAGCTATCTAACTCAAATGACTCTATATGTGATGGATTAGAATTTAGATTTCGTTTAAATCTTAAATTCGAAAAATCTGTTTTGTGATTCATCTTGCTAAGATAAATAATAATCTATTAGATTTTATAAAATTACCATTTTTTGAGAGCTCTTTTTTCAACTTTTTTTCAACAACAGCAATAAATATAGAAATTGAAATGCCTTTGGTCAAATTATTGATTGAATTTGATTATCAATATATTAAAACCGCACAAAAAATAGCTATTATGAAATTAGAGTTTAGTAAAAAGAAGATTTCTGAAATTCTAAATGAATTTCAAGATAAGAATACCTTTCAATGGCAGGATGATATTTTTGAATTGATGGAAAAAATCGATGGAAAAAATGAGATGTTTAATTTTCATTATATGAAAGAAGATAATATTTATACGTCAACGTTTAATCGACAGTTTGTAAATGAAACTTTTCAATCATTGAATCGTTTTTTAGGATTAAAGAGCGGTGATTCGTCTCTGTTAATTTCATCTGTGTTAGAAAATGAAGGAGAAATATCCCTGGTACAAGCGATAGAAGGAGGATTTGATTTGTATTGTCACGAAGATTCGGATCAAGTGAAAATTCCGTTAACTAACGAGGGTCAAAGCGAAATTGGTTATGCTTTGAATTATGCTTATTTGACAAAAAATCAATTAGAAAATTCATTTGACGATTTAGCTCGAATAGAAAAAATTGCGATCGAAAGTGATCATTTATCACATGAGTTGATTCAGAAATTAAAAGATCATAAAAAAACAAGTTTTTACCAAGTGTTTACCGCAAATGGTTTTCCGATTGCAGTAAAAAATATAGATGATATAGAGTATACTGTTTTAGATAAAATAGAACTTTCTGAAGATGAAAAAGGCCATTTGGTTTTAAATTCGCCTTATGAAGATGAGTCTTTAAATCTGTATAGACAAGCTGTTATTTCTGATGATCAGAAGAAGTTTAGATGGATTTCAGGAAACGAATGCAAGCTAAATGGAAAAGATGTTGTCAATTTAGAAGTGATAGAAGAGAAACTAAAACCATATATTGATTATAATTTTAGTGTAGTGACTTTTCCGAAGCAAGGAAGTACAGAGGATGTGATTTCTTTGGTGATAGAAAGTCGATTTACAGAACATGTTGATATTCAGAAAAGCGAATTGGAACGCAATGAAGTTCCACAACAAACTTTTTTTATTGGAGAATTTCCAAAAAGTAAGGACAAAGCCGCTATTCGAAAAGAGTTAATTAAATTGTTAAATGAATCAGATGATAATCAATAACAACTAAAATGGGGACACTACATGTAGTGTCCCCATTTTAGTTTAAGTCATAAACAATTATTAGTATTGAATATCAATTAAAGATTTCAAAGGTATCAAAACACCATTTTTAATTTGCAAAAATTTATCCATAACAGACCATACAGTTGTTTCGATTTTCTTTGGACCTTGATCCGTTTGAAAAGTGATATATGCTTTCGATTTGAATTCATTCCCTAATCTAACAGCACCATTCAACTTATTTACTTCTACTGTTACTTCGTCTTTTGGTGCATCTAAAAACTTATAGTTTCTTACTTCTTCTTTTTCAATAAGCTCTGCTTTCATCATTTTTTTAAATTTTGGTTAATTTAATTTTTCCATAACACTTGTATGAAATTAATCATATTTTTCAAAAAACCATAACTTTTGTCATCTTTTTTTGATGTTAATTAGAATTATTCAAAATACAGACCAAAATCAATTTTATGAAACTAAAATTTCATTAGAAGATTAATCTTTTCTTCAACATATTAATCTGAAATAATATTATAGAAATCACTAAATTTGCAGAATGTCAGACGAAAAGAAATTTAAATCCGGTTTTGTAAACATCATAGGTAATCCAAATGTTGGGAAATCTACTTTGATGAATATGTTGATGAAAGAACGTCTTGTAATTGCGACACACAAAGCGCAAACGACACGTCATCGTATCAAAGGTATTTTGACAGGAGAAGATTATCAAATTGTATTTTCTGATACACCAGGCGTATTAGATCCTGCATATGAGTTACAAACCAAAATGATGGACGCCGTAAAAGAGTCGTTGGTAGATGCTGATGTGATTCTTTATGTTGTGGAAATCGGAGAAAAACGTTTGAAAAACGAAGAAGTTTTTGAACGTCTGCAAAAAACATCGACACCCATTATTTTATTGTTGAATAAGATTGATACTGCTACACCAGATCGTTTGAATGAAGCGGTAGAATATTGGCACGAATTATTACCTAAGGCCGAGATTTTGCCCATTTCGGCAAAGGAAAATGTAAATGTCGATTTGTTGATTAATAAAATTAAAGCAATCATTCCAGAAGGTCCGCAATATTATCCAGAAGAACAATTAACAGATCGTTCAGAGCGTTTTATTGTGAACGAAGTGATACGCGAAAAAATTTTATTAAACTATCAAAAAGAAATTCCTTATTCTGTAGAAGTCGTAACAGAGCGATTCAAAGAAGATTTGAATTTAATTTCGATTGAAGCTGAAATTTATGTTGAACGAGATTCTCAAAAAGGAATTATTATTGGACATAAAGGCGAATCGTTATCAAAAGTAGGAAAAGAAGCTCGAGAAGAGTTAGAAAAATTCTTTGATAAGAAAGTATTCCTTAAACTTTTTGTAAAAGTGCGAAAAGATTGGAGAAGCAAAGAAAATGATTTGCGCCGCTTTGGTTATTAAAAACGAATAAAAAATAATAGAGTCTTGAGAAATCAAGGCTTTTTTTATGGATAGACATAATATTAATTGTAAATTTATAAAAAGAATAGAACACATTAATGAATTAAATTATGGCTAAAATATTATTTCCAACGGATTTTTCTGAAACAGCAAACAATGCTTTTTTATATGCTTTAAATCTCGCAAAAGTTTTAAATACAGATATCAAGTTAGTTTCGGTACAACCTAATCTTAGAAATTATCTTGATGTAACAGAAGAAAACTTTGAAAACTATATCAATAAATTAAAAAACATAGCAAAAGAAAATCACTTAGAACATGTCAAAATAGAAAGTTCGTTGATTGTGGGTGACTTATTGTTAATGATTTTAGACATTATCAATAAAGATAATATTCGATATGTTGTAATGGGAACAAATGGACAAAATAGTTTAGGTAAAAAGTTTTTTGGTTCGAATACAGTAAATGTAATCAATAATTCACCCGTTCCTGTGTTGGTTGTTCCAAATCAAGTAAAATTCAAGGAAGAAAGAAATTTTGCTTTTGCAACCTTGTTTCACCAAAACGAATCGAAGGCTTTGGCTGAGATGGAAGAAGTGACAAGTCGTTACGGAAAATTGTTGAATATTGTTCATGTCGATGACAAGTCAATTACACCAGAAATGTTAAACGTTAAAAAAGAATGGCAATCCGAATATCCTGAAGCTATTGTTACGATAGAAACCAACAAAGATGTAGAAGGAGGATTAATTAATTTTTGTACCCAAAACAATATTGATGTTTTAGGAGTTGTACATAGAGAATTAACATCTTTCGAACGCTTGTTTACCATCAATCACAGCCAACGATTATTATCAAGTGCAAATGTAGCATTATTGGTTTTTCAAGAAAGTAAATAAATTATATACATAAATTTGTAAGCGGAGAATTCTCCGCTTTTTTGATTGGCTAAATTTTTGCTTCAATTCTTTCAAAATACGTTTATGACTGAACTTCAGAAAATAAAAAACCTCAAAAAACATAAAGCAATTGCAACAGGATTATTTATCTTGATGGCTTTTGTTTACTTTTTGATGGTTTATTTGAATCAATATTCTCCTGCAAACTGGATTGGCTATGTAGAGTCATTTGCCGAAGCGGCTATGGTTGGAGCACTTGCAGATTGGTTTGCGGTTACTGCTTTGTTTCGTTATCCATTAGGGCTAAAAATTCCACACACAAATTTGATCGAAAATAGTAAAAATGCAATAGGTGATAATTTGGGGCAATTTGTAACAGACAATTTTTTAACTCCTTCTACTATTCGTCCGTATATCGTTAAGTTAGAAGTGGTGAAATATGCAGCTGATTGGTTGAATAAACCGACTAATCAAGAAATGTTACAAGTAGAATTGATTAATTTTTTGAAGAAGATTGTCAAAGATTTAGATGATAAAGATGTGGTTGATTTTATCACGTTAAAAGGGGATGAGATTTTAAAACAGTTTGATCTTCCAGAATTGGTTTCAACAAGTTTAGAATATATCCTCGAAAAAGAAAAGCACAATGAAATTTTAGAAGCAATTATTCCGAAAGCCAAAGAATATATCATCGAAAGTGATTTGATTATTAAAGATAAATTAAACGAAAAACATCCTGTCATTTCATTCTTTGCAGGAAAAAAAATTTCAAAAGGAGTAGTGGAAGGAGTGGTGAGTTTTTTGGATGAGGTAGAGAATGACAAAGAACACCCAGTTCGTCATAATATCGAACGAATTATTCGAGAAAATATTTTGAATGTAAAAGAATCGCCCGATTGGAAATTGAAATTAGAATCGCTTCGAGATGAGTTTATCACCAAAGAAAGATTAAATGGATATGCCTCAGATTTGTGGTTGACTCTTAAAGTAAGTCTGACAGAAAGCTTTGATGATCCAAATTCTGCGATACAAGTTTATATCAATAAAAACATTAAAAAATTAACCGAGAATTTGAATGATAACCAAGAAATGATTGATAAAATTAATAGTTGGGTACGTCATTTTATTTACCGCATGATTTTGAGAAATGTGAAAGAAGTAGAAAGTTTGATTAGTAATACAGTCGATAAATGGGAAGGAAAAGAACTGAGCGAAAAGTTAGAATTGGAAGTTGGTAAAGACTTACAATTTATTCGGATAAATGGTACGCTTGTCGGAGGGCTTGTTGGTTTGATTATTTATACTATTACACAATTGGTTTTCCATTAAAATACAAAAGCTCGAGAATTTCTCGAGCTTTTTCAATTTAAAATCTGTAATATTATTTTACCAAGTTAAGTTTTTCATCAGCTTTCCAAATTCTATATTCTAACGTATAACCTTTCGGTACATAAACTACAATTGGCAATTTGCTGTTGTAACGTGTTTGTAAAGACTGAGCGTAGATTGTTTTCTCTACAGATTGATTATCTGGACACATCATCATAGTTCCTCCGACATTCCCATTCGATTCGAAATTAATGTAATTATATCCCCATCCTTCTACTGTTTTCTGATCAAAATTTCCACTTAAGAAAAAACGATTGCACGAATCAACCATTACTTTTTTACTAGCAAAAATTTCAACCGAATAATTTTCTTCGTTCGTTTGAGGTTGAAGAACGATAATTTTTTGTTCGTAACCTTTTTTTGCTTCTGGGTACATCGAATAATCCATTTTATTATTTTTTTGTGCAAATGATACCATAACCATTAATATTGCTAAAATGCTAAATACTTTTCTAAATTTCATCCTAAATTTATTTTTTGTTTTCTACTTGTAAGATGATCTAAGAGGAGAAAAGGTTGTGTGATGTAGTGTTAAATATTTGTAAAATAAAAAAAGACAATCGTAATGATTGTCTTTTTTGCTCCTCCTCTTGGGCTCGAACCAAGGACCCTCTGATTAACAGTCAGATGCTCTAACCAACTGAGCTAAGGAGGAGTATCGTTATCGATATTGTGATGCAAATATAGAGCAAATTTTATTACTTCCAAATCTTAAAACTATTTTTTTTTGCGCTGAAAGTCGCTAAAACAAACAACTCTTTGAAAATGAATTAGAAATAATTTTATTCAACGTTATTTGTAATGATAAAATATCCCTTGTTGGGTTGCTGTCCACAAAGGAGCTTTTTTATTTGCCGCTTTTAAGGCACTTGACGCCCAAGTATTGCACGTAAAAAATAAGCTATAACTTCCTTTCGCTTCATAAAATGCATCACGCTCTCCATAAACTGCATCTGTTTCAACCAATTCTACTTTAGAATTTTGATCCAAATCAAATGAATTTTTAATATATACGATCAGATTTTGATACTCTTCTAAACTCAAAGAGATTCTTTTGCAATCTTCGCCAACTGTCATATTATCATAAAAAGTAGTGTGCATCGCTGAATCTCCTAACCAAAAAGCAGCATTAAAAGCTGTTGTAAGTTTAAGATCATTCCATTCTGGCGTATCCAAATAAAAACCTTTATCTCCCCAACCAAAAGCAATGTATTTATATTCTTTCTTCGATTTTGTATCGGAAAATGGTACGAAAAATGACCAATCAATTGCTTCAGATTTCACAGGAACCACAATATCTGTATGTACACCATTTGTTAAAATATAAGCCGTTATTTGATCTGTTGATTTCTGTTTTTCCTTGTGCACAGGAATTAACGGTAACAAAACCACTGCAAGCAAGTATACCATAACAAGTAATACTAAAGTAGCTAAGGATTTTAGTAGTATTCGTAAGATTTTTTTCATCGTAATGGATTAATTAGCTAAAATAAAGAAAATCGCGAAAAGCTTTTGTTAATTAGTTCTCTATTTTTTTTAGTATATTTAATTCACTTTTCATTAATACAAATGAAATACTTACTATTGCTCTTTATTCCTTTCATGACTTTTGCTCAAGAAAAATTCAAGGTCGAATATGAAATTAGAAATTTTGTAACCATTTCAAATACATCACCCGAAAAGGCAAAACAATTAGAAGAAGCTTATTCAAAACCTAAATTCTATGAATTATTTGTTGATAAAGATAAATGTTTATCCAAAGAACTTCAACGAATTGATAATTCTCAGGGAAGTAGAATGACTATATTTACCGTTGAAGGAGATGTAGTTGACAAACAAACATATTTAGATTTTAATTCTAACGAAAAAATCATTGAAAAAAGCGTTGATGGAAAAGCTTATTTGGTTAGTGATATAATCGAAAATAATGATTGGAAACTTACAAAAGAGACTAAAATTATTAATGGTTATAAAGTAAGAAAAGCTATCTTAAACAACGATATTCATCTTGTAGAAGCTTGGTTTTCAAAGGATATTAAAAGTAAATGTGGACCTAATAAATATAATAATTTACCAGGTTTAATTTTAGAAGTAAAATCTACAGTTATAGAAAAACCAACAACTTTTACAACGATAACACTAGAATCTATCAAACTTGACAATAAAATATTAATTCAGAAACCGAGTAAAGGGGGTCAAATGAATGATGTGGAATTCAAAGTTTTTATCGGTGATTATTACAGAAAAATTGATGAAAAGTTTAAAGAATCTCAAAAACAAGGTGTTGACAAAACTTAAAAAAACCTGCTCAATAGAGCAGGTTTTTTTATTAATTTGATTCGTTGTAAAGTGTATTATGATCTTTATCCAAGAAGTTAAATTGTAAGTATTTGTACGCATCTCTTGGCACAATCTTAATCCACTTTTTATGCTTAAAAAACCATTTCATCTGAATGCTTGGCAATCCATGTTGTAAATAAGCCGCTACGAAAGGATGCACATGCAATGACATTTTTCGTAAATCCTTATCTTTTCTGTCAAGGATATTCAAGAGCACTTGTTCAATTTTATCAATTGTAACGATAGGTGCTTCTACTTCATTCGATTCTTGGTTCGGATTTTCTTCAGTCGTTATAAAATTCACCTCTGGGCGAACTCGTTGTCTTGTGATCTGAATCAATCCAAATTTACTTGGTGGCAAAATCTTATGTTTTGCTTTTTCTTTCGACATTTCAGCTCTCAGATGCTCAAACAATTCTTTTTTATGTTCTGCATCAGTCATGTCTATAAAATCGACCACAACAATTCCTCCCATATCGCGTAAGCGTAACTGACGTGCAATTTCAGAAGCAGCAATTTTGTTTACGGCAAAAGCTGAATCTTCTTGATTTTTAGAGTTACGAGAAATATTTCCCGAGTTTACATCAATTACGTGTAACGCTTCTGTGTGTTCAATCACGAGGTAAGCACCTTTAGATTGAGGAATAGTTACCGTTTTACCAAAAGCTTGTTTGATTTGTCTTTCGACATTAAACTTTTCGAAAATTGGAACAAAAGGATCTTCATATTCTTTCACCAAATTTACTTTATCTGGTGCTATGACTTCCAAATACTCGCGCATTTCGTCAGCTAATTCAGCATCATCAACAGAAATTTTAACAAAATCATCGTTAAAATTATCTCTCAAGATAGAGGAAGCTCTGTCCATTTCACTAAGAATTTTAGAAGGAGCTTTCTTTTTCTGAAGATTTTTGAAAACTTGTGTCCATTTGTTCAACAAATAAGCCAAGTCTGCTTGTAATTCTTCAGCATTTTTATCTTCAGCAACAGTTCTGATGATCACTCCGAAGCCTTCGGGTGTTAAACCTTCTAAAATTTTGATTAAACGATCGCGCTCTGGTTTTTGTTTGATTTTTTGTGAAATCGAAACACGTTCCGAGAAAGGAACTAAAACTAAATAACGACCAGCAATTGAAATTTCAGAAGTAATTCTTGGTCCTTTCGTATGGATTGGTTCTTTTGTAATTTGAACTAAAACGGAATCACCTGGTGCAAAGATTTCTGTAATCAGACCATCTTTGTCAATTGGTTTTTCCATACGGAAGTTTTTCAATTTTTCGGTTTTGTACGTTCCATTTGCTACAATTTTGTTGTAAGCATTTGACGAACGTATTTGTGGACCTAAGTCATGATAATGTAAAAATGCATCTTTCGAATAACCAATGTCAACAAAGGTTGCATTTAAACTGGGAGCTAATTTTTTGATTTTACCCAAGTAAATGTCGCCAACTGCAAAGCCATCATTTGCAGTGTCTTGATGAAATTCCATCAAGCGACCTTCATCTAAAACTGCGATGCGTACTTGATCAGCTAAGGCTGAAATCACTAATTCTTTACTCATCAAAAAATTATGTTTTTAAAAATGATAAAAGCACTTTCCAAAATTTCCATTGAAAAGTGCTATCTTGTAAAAAGACTAAAATTATTAATAGCGAGCTACTAATTATTTTTTCTTTTTGTGTCTGTTAAGACGACGACGTTTTTTGCGTTTGTGCGTCGCTACCTTATGTCTTTTACGTTTTTTTCCGCTTGGCATGATACAATTATTTTATTGTTATTTGATTACGTTTGCTTCACTAGTCTTTACATCTTCGATGAAAGTCTTAGCTGGTTTGAATGTAGGAACGTTGTGAGCTGGAATAATAATAGACGTACCTTTTGTGATATTTCTACCTGTTTTTTCTGCTCTAGTTTTAATAGTAAAAGATCCAAATCCTCTTAAGTATACATTTTCTCCTTCTACTAATGATTTAATCACCTCCTCCATAAACGATTCTACCACTCTTTGAGTATCGCTCTTTTCAAGTCCTAATTTACTTGAAATGTTATTTACTATTTCTGCCTTTGTCATAATTCCTCTTATTATTCTTAAATTTGAAAGCGGGTGCAAATATAACGAATGTATCTCAACAAAAAAACATTTTAATAGTTTTTATGAACTTCAACTATCTGATTTTGTCATATTTTGACAAAAATAAACGAGATTTACCATGGCGTCATACAAAAGACCCTTTTCGCATTTGGTTATCGGAAATAATTCTCCAACAAACAAGGGTTGACCAAGGTATGAAATTTTACAATAATTTCATACAAGAATTTGATACAATTTTTGATTTAGCAAATGCAGAGGAGCAAAAAGTCCTAAAACTCTGGCAAGGATTAGGTTACTATTCGCGTGCAAGAAATTTACATTACACTTCGAAAGTGATTTCTGATGAATTAAATGGACATTTTCCTACAAATTTTAACGATTTAAAGAAACTAAAAGGAATTGGAGATTATACAGCAGCTGCTATTTCATCAATTGTTTACAATGAAGCTGTCCCTGCAGTAGATGGTAATATGTTTCGTGTTTTTGCTCGATATTTTAATATTGAGGATGATATAAGCTCACCTAAAACCAAGAAAATATTTTGGGATTTAGGTTTAGAAATCATTGATAAAAAACGTCCAGGAGATTTTAATCAAGCCGTAATGGATCTTGGCGCAACGATTTGTACGCCTAAACAACCAAAGTGTGAAATTTGCCCTTTAAACGAATCGTGCGAAGCTCTTCGGTTGAATAAAGTGACCGAACTTCCTGTAAAGTTAAAAAAGACAAAAGTGTCGAATCGTTTTTTACATTTTATCATTATCGAAAATGAATCAACAATTGCTTTTTCAAAACGAACGGGTAATGATGTTTGGAAAAATTTATTCACTTTTCCTAAAATTGAAACTGAAACTGATTTATTGGATAAAGGTTGGATTTTAGATCAAAATCTTGAAAATAAACTAACTTTCATAGACGAAGAAAAACATGTTTTATCCCATCAAAATTTATTTATAAAATATTGGAAATTAAATGTATCTTTAAATGAAATAACAAAAATGAAAGCAGAAAATAATTTTGAAATGATTTCTCTAAATGATCTCGAAGATTATCCGCTTCCAAAACCAATAGAAAAATTTATAAATAAACATTATTTGGATTAACTTTGTATGTTACAAGCCACTAAAAATCTATAGCTATGAATGGAACAACGAATAAAGTACTTTTGATTGGGAATTTAGGTGATGATGTAAAATTGCATCATTTTGATGAACAAAATTGCATTGGACGATTTCCTATTGCCACAACAGAATCGTACATTTCGAGGACAGGAGAACGTATTACTGAAACAGAATGGCACAATATTGTGACACGAAATAAGTTGGCAGAATTATGTGATCGTTATCTAAAAAAAGGAGATAAAGTTTTTGTTGAAGGACGTATCAAAACTCGTAAATGGGACGATAATGGACAAATGCGTTATACAACAGAAATTGTTGCCAACTCTATCGAATTTTTAACACCAAAAATTGATCATGAGCAACGACAAGCAATGCAAAACGAACAAAACAAAGTTCAGAAAACACAAGAAAATACAACAATTGAACCTCCTTTTATCGATGAAGGAGAGGACGATTTGCCTTTTTAGAAATTAAATTATTAAATGAATTTTACAAAATCTAACGTTTTACGTTATACCATGAATTTTAAAACTATAATAGCATTATGTAGTAGTGCTATTTTTTTTGTGTCATGTAATAAAAGCGAGGATATCGCCAAGCCTTTGGGACAAGTTCGTCTTGAATATCCTAAGCAAACTTACCTTACATTTAAAGAAAATGTTCCTTATACATTTCAATATTCTAATTTTGGGAAAATTATAGAAGGGAAAAAAACAAACTCTTTTAATATTGTTTATCCAAGCATGAAAGCAACGATTTACTTGACTTATTTTCCAGTTCAATCACCTCAAGATTTAATCATTCAAATTAAAGAAAGTGAAAGCTTTGTACAAGAACAGACGGTTAAAGCCAGCTTTATTTCGCCTCAAGAATTTTCTTTTCCAGAAAGAAAGGTTTTTGGTACTATGTATGAGTTAGGAGGAGAATCCGCAATTAACATTCAATTTCATGCAACCGATAGCCTCAAGAATTTTTTGGCAGGTTCGGTATATTTCAAAACTCAACCAAAGCCAGATTCATTAGCTCCTGCAGTTGATTACATCAAGAAAGATGTAAAAAAATTGTTAGAAACCTTAGAATGGAAAAAATAAAATGCGTTGGTAAATAAAAACAATTAATTTTGTAGTCATTTAAAAATTAGAACATAATCAAATTTAAAATAATATGTTAATACAGATAGCTACCTTAATGCTTAGTTTGATGCTTTTAGTAATGTTGCACGAACTTGGACATTATGTTACAGCACGATGGTTTGGCGTTCGAGTAGAACGTTTCTTTTGTTTTTTCGATGTGAAATTTGCCATTTGGAAAAAGAAAATTGGAGATACCGTTTATGGGATCGGTTGGTTACCACTTGGAGGTTATGTAAAACTTTCGGGAATGATTGACGAGAGCATGGATTTGGAACAAATGAAACAAGAACCAAAACCCTACGAGTTCCGAGTAAAACCAGCTTGGCAACGATTAATTATTATGTTAGGTGGTATTATTGTCAATATCATTTTAGCAATGATTATTTATGCTGCACTTTTTATTTCGCAAGGAAAAAGTTTTATTGATGTAAATAAAATGCAATATGGAATTGAAGCAAATGAAACACAAACAAAATTTGGTTTACAGAAAGGTGATATTCCTGTTGGTGTAAATGGTGTAAAATATCAAGCACTAAACGAAATAGGCAAAGAAGCTTTGTTGGGAGGTGAAACTTTAGATGTAAAACGTGATGGACAAGAAGTATCATTACCAATTACAGAAGATTTTAGAACAGAAATCTTGAATGCTAAAGGAAATTTCTTTATTCCGCAAAGTCCAACTGTTGTTGATTCTATCGTGGATAATAGCGCTGCCCAAAAAGCAGGTCTATTAAAGGGTGATAAAATTATTGCAGTGGATGGGTTTACAACACCTTTATTTTCTGATTTTAAAAACAAATTGAAAGATTACAAAGGAAAAACGATTTCTTTAAGTATCGAAAGAAAAGGTGAACCTATTGAATTGATGGTAAATGTAGATAAAGATGGTACAATCGGTTTTAATGCTTCTACTGAATATGTACAATCATTAATTTCGAGAGAAGATTATACAATAGGAGAAGGTATTGCAAAAGGAATTGTAGAGCCTTTTGAAGCAATTGCAACACAAGTACGTGGTATTGGAACATTATTCCAAGTAAAAGATGGTCGTAAGCAAGTTGCGGGTCCGATTGGAATGGTAAAACAAATGCCAACAGAATGGAACTGGTTATTTTTCTGGTCATTTACAGCAATGATTTCTGCTTGGTTAGCCTTTATAAACTTACTACCAATACCTGGTTTAGACGGTGGACACGCTGTTTTTGCTATCTATGAAATGGTCACTGGAAAAAAACCAAGTGAAAAAGTTTTAGAAAAAGCACAAATGATTGGTGTTGTAATTATCTTAGGATTAATGATTTTCATCTTCGGTAATGATATTATCAATATGATTTTTCAATAAAATTTAAAATATTTTTTGTGGGTGTAAAAAATACTATTATATTTGCACCCACAATTAAGCAACATTCCTCCTTAGCTCAGTTGGTTAGAGCATCTGACTGTTAATCAGAGGGTCCTTGG